>QCWC01000055.1 GCA_013114705.1 Candidatus Nitrosocosmicus sp.
TAGAATATTTTGATTAATCTTTGGTTTTTTTTATAAATTATATCTAAAACAAATTCCTATATATAATAGTAATAATATATTTAATGCAAACGTATGTAAATAAATCATATCAAATTTTGTGTTGGTAGGGAAAGTCAAATTACAAATCTTTATCCCATTAACCAAAAAGAATAAACACTATCAGAGGCCATTATTAAGGTAATACCAATATTGGAAATAACATAGAACAAATATTGATTCTTAGTTTTTTACTTTTGTTATAACTCTTTTGAATCATACTTTGCATTATAAGGTACTAGATACTCTTGATTAGTGTTAAATAATAATAATTATTAAAACTCATCTGTCGGTAACACGAGTTAACGTGGCTCTCTAACTTTAAACTCCTCAAATCAAAGTGATTTAGAAGCAAATTGTTGCCACATTCATACCATTATGATTGATTGAAACTGTTGTATCTCAAAACATATAGACAATGTGTATTCGATTACTTCTAAAATTCTTTTTGAGATTTATCCAGGCTCATTATCCTTGGATTTATTATCGTAACAGGTTATTTGGTCATGATGTCATAATAGTCAGCAAGATTCGATGATACATAAAATTGAGATTTTGATACGCATATTAGAACTAGTTCTATTATTAAGAAAGAATATAAGATCACCTTCGATAACTTGTCATACCCTAGTCATAGTCATAGTCTTTTATTCACGTGTGTACAATGGGTTTGAAACTCAATGATTTTTTATCCTAATAATTATATCTTTAAATATTACTGTATTTAAGGTCATAATATTTATGAGTCATATAATTTTTCTAAAATTTGGTCTAACTTTATCGTTGTTGACTTTGATCGCTTTAGCACTAAATCATCCAGTGGATTCATATGCCCAACTAAGTGGAATACTTAGTGGTCATGTAGCTATTGTAGAGAACTATCAATTTCAGAGTACAATGGGTTGTAGTGTAGGTCTACAACTTACAGACTCTCCTCCAAGTATGGTGGTGTTCTTAAGTTCAGATATTAATATTTGTAATACCTTCTTGACAGCATTTCAAAATAATAACTTAGTTGTATCAGAAGTTTCATTCCTATTGAGTCCACCACCATCCCCAAACGGTAATTGGAATGTGCCTGTATTTGCTGTATTTTCTGCTGCAATATCTGAATAAACCATTTTAATCTCATTTTTGTTTTCTAAATAAGGCTGCCTGGTTTTTCAAAGTACGAGATCTAACTGTTAAATTGCTTAATACCGTAACTTTTAATTCTTATAGTATTGCTTAATAACTGGTTACAGACTCGTCATTTATTCTGTAGATACAATCCGAACGACGAAACCCATCAATGCTTTAATTGATTCTCTTGCTTTCTCATTTGTTTATTTCATTTGCCAACTTAATGGTCAATTCTATATTTCTATTTGGGCCATTAATTGTCAATCTTTTATTAAATCGCTACTTGGATGAATGATTTGCTAGTTTCCTTCCACATAAATTGCAAAGACCTTTCTTTGATTTCTGAGAATATCATTGATATATGAAACGGGTCAAGATCATTTAGTTCTTTGAGCAAATGCCTATATTAGTAGGATCATCAATGCATTGCATTTCAAAATAGGTTAATCATATAATCTAAAATATTTATTTTAGCCGCAAACCGTTTCTGTCAACAATTTTACCATTGTTGATTACCATTTCAATATCTTGTGTGTTACTAATATTGTATACCGGATTTGATGAAAGTATCAATAGATCGGCCTGTTTTCCTTCTTCGATCGTTCCAGTAGAGTTTAATATCCCCAAGGCTTCTGCACCATTTTTGGTAGCCATTTGAATGATGTTTGATGCGGGTATTCCTGCTGCTGCAAGCAATTCAAGCTCATGATGAAGGCTTTTTCCTGGGACAAGGTCAAAGTTTGGAATATCTGTACCGGCCAAAAGCTTTACTCCACTATCGTGCATTTTCTTTGTTAGGGCCAAGACTTTTTGCCATGTATATTGACCCTTGATTGGATTGTCATTTGTTATTGATTCATAGACACTCAACGTAGGATCAACAAATACATTATTTCTTACTAACGCATCTATCATTTCATTGATTTCTTTACCATTAACATCGACTAGCTCTAGCCAAAGTAAATGATTAAAAGGTTCGTCACCATATTTTACAAAAATATCTTTTTTCTGAGCTGATAGTAAATACGGGCTCACCGGAACTCCATGGGTTAAAAAGTCAATTTTGTAGTTAGCCGCATCTGTCCAACTTGTATAGTAAAGGTGACCAATTAATTTGAGACCCAACGAGTGAGCTTTATCTATTGCCTTCTTCACTAAATCAGGTGACAATCCAACATAAAGTTTGATAAAATCTACTCCCGCTTTGGCTTGATTGTCAATTTCTTTGCTAACCTCAATGACTGAATTGACTTTTTTTTCTACAAAAGGAATTGAAATAATATCAGAGTTTATTAACGTTCCGGCTGTAAATATTTGAGGTCCTATGATCCTTTCTCTGGCTACACTGTTCTTTAATTCTACAGATTGCTCAGTGGGACCACCAGGATTTCTGATAGTCGTAACTCCAAAAGTCAAAAGACCGTGGAGCATATCATTGGATCTTGTTTGGTTAAATGAATCTTTCATGACTCCTGCTACATGGGCGTGCATATCAATCAAACCTGAGATAACATATTTACCTGAAAGGTCAATGAGTGCAGAATTAGGATACTTTTTATAAAAATCACATTTATTATGCTTATCTTTATCGATGATTTCTATGATTTTATCTCCATTGGTTATTATTGTGATATTGGATCTTAAATTAGCGTTACCATCAATAATATTGGCATTGTACAGAATTAACGGACTATATGAGTTGTTTGAGTCTTGAGTAAAATTTACTTCTTTTGATTGTATTGATATCAATTTTGATGTCGATGTTTTTGGTAAATTGTAAGTATCCGTTAATCCGATTGTTTCTGCTTTGACCGTACTAAAGATACTGAAAATATGATACCAAGTTATAAAAATTACAATCATAATAATTATGGAATAAATTGCTATTTTTTTCTTGCAACATATATGAAATTTCAGCATTAATAGCAAATTACTACTCAGATTTAGATTGTAAGTTCTTGTTATTATACGTGTTAATCTTTTTAGAGTTATATTCGTTTTAAGAAATCTAGTTGTTCTTTCTCTATCTAGTCCCAATCATCCATATTTGCAGTAAATAATCGCTCTGCTGACTGTTTAAAGATTTTGTAATAATGCAAAACATGTCGCTGGAAGATATGGAAAAAAAACTTGATTAAATTACATGATTTTGTTATAATTTAATTAGTCTCAAAATAACCTGCTCCTCATGAATAATATTAGTTACTAGTATCCCGAACTATACGAATTCTTGTATATGAGGGTATGTATCTTCCATCAAAGAAATTACCAAAAGGAACTAAAAAGTCAGATGGCATTTTGATTCTTCATTTTTATATGCGAAATCACTCTTATTTTATATGACATTAAATCAAAGGGTAGCTTTAGTTACTGGAAGCTCTAGTGGGATAGGGCATGAAATTGCGCTGGTACTTGCAAGAAATGGATATTTTACTTTTGCTACCATGCGCGATTTGCAGAAAAAATCCAAGTTAGAGTCTATTAAGGATGAAGAAAATCTGCCACTAGAGTTTGTTCAGTTGGATGTAACAAACGAGGAATCAGTCCGAATTGCAGTCCAGACAATACAGGATGATAAAGATAGAATTGATGTATTAGTAAATAATGCAGGTTATGGACTGACAGGAGCGCTTGAGGATCTTTCTATTGATGAAATAAAAACACAATTTGAAACTAATTTTTATGGCCTAATAAGAACAACTCAAGCGGTCCTTCCTATCATGCGAAAACAACGATCAGGTATCATTGTTAATATCAGTTCAGGCGCTGGTAGATTTGGTTATCCCATGGGTTCTGCGTATGTCAGTACCAAATTTGCAATAGAGGGGTTAAGTGAATCATTATCATTTGAGGTAGAACCTTTTGGTATTAAAGTCATTTTGATCGAACCCGGCATGATAAGGACAAACTTTTCTAGCGCTTCTGTTCTTGCAAAGAAATCTCTTTATCCTAATTCGCCATATGTACCGATCATGAAAAACATGGAAAAAGGAATAAAACAATTGCTTGAAAACGCGTCTTCTTCACAACTGGTAGCAAATATAACATTCGAAGCTATATCGTCTGATAAACCAAGACTGAGATATTTAGTGGGCAAGGATGTTGAACAATGGATAGAGGCCAAGAAGAAAATGACCGATGAAGAGTTTCATAATATGATAAAACAACTTTAAACTATCCTAAGAAAAGTAAAATACTCATATTTTTCTCCTAATATATATTCTTAGACCCATCTTATTTGTTCTTGTTACTTAGAATTTATCATTAATATTTAGAGTAACAACAACAAAGGTTTTCGATATGGATGCTATATCAAAAACAATATTTCCTTCAACCACTACAGATTTTAATTTTGACATGTTTCCGTATCCTGAGACTTGAATACCATTAGGATATACAATACCAACAACAACTGGTATCGATTTGCCGCGGTTTGACTTATTATTATTGTGCGAAAAGAAGAATCATTGAACAATGCATTGTCATATACTATATTTCTCAACTTTTCCAAAATACCTCTGATATATTACTTTGAGAGTAATGTGGAGGATTTTTCGATGGAAAGACTTGAGTATGTTGTCCTTTGGCCTCCTGAAACTGATTTTGCAAAGTTTTTGGAGGTGTAACAAGAGGTAACATAATCAAAGTCGACACAAATAAACATAAAAATAATTTTTGGTTAAACAAGTATCTCTAAATTTTGTTTTCACAAATATATACGAATTCATAAATTTGACAGAATAGTACAAAAATAGAAAAAAGAGAATTAACCGATACCTAAAAAAGATGAAAGAAGCACAGGATGAAAAATCCAATACATGTGATATATTGATTGTATTTAACAACCACTTTGCTGGATTCGGTCCTCCATAGATTAACGATTTTCTAGATCTCTTGAATCTTCCCGAATTAGATTGGAAGAGTGAATTAGATACTTATAATTTCACATTCAACCTAAGGGTACTGATCAATCAAGTTTATCTGATTGTTCTAAATAGGACTATTTTTGACATATTTTAAGTTTATCTGAGCTACATTTAATTTCCGATGGACAAATGTCCATCGGATCATATATACAACTTATTGGTCTATCTATTAATAACCTAGAAGCTCTTTGAATCATTGTTCGTAATAATTACTAATTTAGAGATATATGGGATAAGTTGTTAATAATGTTGTTTATTGCCAAATATATAAAAAGTATATATTCAACATCAAATGTTAATATTTGTGCGGATAGCAACGTTTAACGTTGAGAATATGTTTGAAAGACCGTTAGCGATGAACTTATCGTCATGGGAGGATGGTAAAAAGATTCTTAAAGATTTTGATGATTTGACTAACCTGATTCAAAATAAATTATATACGGATCAGATAAAACAAGAAATTCTAAAAATAATGGGACAGCATAAAGGATTGATGGCAAACCATTCAAGCAAATTTATTTCTCTTGTAGAGGTAAGAGAAAAGTTAGTAAAGAAGCTAAAGGGAGAGTATGTAGTTGTTCCCAGTGGTAGAGATAAGTGGGTAGGCTGGTTTGAGCTCAAAAAGGACACTATCAAGGAAGTGGCTATTGAAAATACTGCTAGAGTTATCAATGAGTTGAAAGCTGATGTATTGTGCGTAGTCGAAGCCGAGAATAGGATTTCACTAAAGCGCTTTAATGAAATGATGTTACCAAAATTAAACGGACAGCCGTTTGATCATATAATGCTTGTAGATGGTAATGATGACCGAGGTATAGATGTAGGCATAGCAACTAGAAAACCCTTTGTAATTAAATCAATGGTAAGCCATATCGATGATAATGATAACGATGGACAAATTTTTAGTAGAGATTGTGCAGAATATCATTTATCTACTGGATCAGGAAAGGACTTGGTAATTTTGATTAACCACTTTAAGAGCAAAGGCTTTGGCAATCAACAAGATAATAATAAGAAACGAAGACGACAAGCAAAGAGGGTCAAAGATATATACGATGAATTAGCCAAGGATTTTGACTGTGTAATAGTTGCGGGAGATCTAAATGATACTCCAGATAGTGCTCCCCTTAAACCTCTATTGGGGAATGGATCGAATTTGGTGGATGTGATGAATCACGACAAATTTGTCGGCGATGGTCGACCAGGAACCCATAGCAATGGAGCAAAAGGAGGAAAACTTGATTACATTTTGATGTCACCAGAAGTTGGAAAGAAGACAAAACTAGGCGGCATTGAGAGAAGAGGAGTTTGGGGAGGGAAAAACGGTGATCTTTTCGCTCACTTTCCAGAAATAAAATCTGCAAAGGATGCAGCTTCAGACCATGCGGCATTATGGATAGATGTAGATTTATAGATTCCAATCACTGTTTTTTAAAAATTAATTACTCTCACTTGATATTACAAACTCTTTTTCGATATTTTTCTATGAATAGTTACAAACACATGTAAAATAATTCCTTAACTTGAATAATCAAAAGTAGATCAAAAGAATACCTTAGGGAATCTCCCATCCTTTGATTTGAGGATCTGGTCTTCTTCATGGTTTTCTGACCAATAAAACACCTATTAGAGTGATCAGAAAATAATATGCTCAAAGTTAAAACTAGTAAAAGATATAGAATATAAAAAGAAATTCAACCTATTCTTTCATGATGGATGAATCAAATAGAATCGACAAAGTGTTTGACAAACACATCGAATACGAATTTGAAAACAAAGACTTGAAAGCAACTATGTCTACTATGACAAAAGATCCCTACGTCCATCACGTTCCTACCTTGACTGGTGGAACCGGTTATAGCGAAGTTAATTCATTCTACAAAAATCATTTTATCGGTAAGATGCCAAAGGATTTAAAAATAACTCCAATCTCAAGAATAGTAGGTCAGGATCAGGTAGTAGATGAAGTTATAATTAGCTTTACTCATGACAGAGAGATTTACTATATGCTCCCCGGTGTTGCACCTACAGGAAAGTATGTTGAAATACCTCATGTCGTAATTATGAAATTTGCCAAAGGTAAAATAGCACATGAGCATATTTATTGGGATCAAGCTTCTGTTTTGGTTCAGTTAGGATTACTAGATAAGCAAACTCTTCCTATAACTGGAATACAGCAATCAAAACGAATAAAGGAACTTGCTAGCAGGGATTAAGATCGATGGTCTGTTGAATTGGCATTACATTTTTGCTAAATGGTCTATTCCTTCTAAAAAAAATTTGTATTTAAACTGACTATTTGGTTGAAAATCGGTCAATTGAGTTTGAGGTTTTAACCGGCTTTAACATATCATATTTACCCTGGGAACCAAGATGGGAGTTCTCTTTCTTTTATAACTCCTTTCATCTATATCTCTTAATATATACTACACAATCGAATGATTGTGAATATTATCATTAGAATTTTATTTTATTTTTCTTTGGAAGAAGAATTAACCTGTGTCACTTGCAACACACTCATTTAATTAATTTCCCTTAATATATCTATACATGATTCCATTTATAAGCAGATCAAATAATTAAATATCTGATTTCCTCTGCAATTGAAGGATTAATCGTTTGATTATTTGCTACTTCTTGTACATCTGTGTGAACAATATTTTATTTGGATGTTTGTAAATAACCCAACTAGAAGATATCGATCCTGGCAGATTCATAATCGTGAGAATTAGAAATTTTTTGTTCCATTTGAAAAGAGCATGTTAAGTCAACCCATACTATTTATTAATAAATATAATACTAATTCATGATATAAGTTACAGCTCTCATTTGTCTTAGGTATTCAAAGTCAAGTAAATCTTTACTTTTTTACCTTCTATACTCAAAAATTGATCTAAGGATTACTACATTGCGATTAGGAGCTTTGTTTCCCAAATTCATTCAACTTTAAAAAAATTATTTAAAACTTTTTCTGGTAGTATTCTCTCTTATTAGTTATATATTAATAAAACAGGTAACTAATGGAATATCTCCAATAGATTAAACAAACAAAAAACTTAATCTTCTGTTTTTACAAATGGATCAATTCTTTGCTCATCTGAATATATCGTGCCTGATTTGTTAGGATCTTCTTGTGTGTGGGCATGTTTAATGTGCTCTTCCAGCTCAGCCTTATTGCGTGCAACCAATCCACATATGTTACACCTTTCTTCGTCACTCGCGTACTTGTGTTCTGAATTTCCTTTGGATGCATAATTTTGGTCTATTTTAGGTAAATCTGATCCTGGATCTGAACCCATGTCAAAAAATATTATATTCTAAATATTAAATCTTTTTTCTTTCTATCTATCCATTTTTGCAAAGGTGGTAGAAGTATTGGAATTAGATTCAAAATATTCTTCGTCGTAGTAAAATTTCTCATGAGACTGATAATCAAACATTCTTGGTTGGAGAAGTGACGTTCAAGATGAAGTAAACCTTGGATTCACAAGAATTGCTGTGGACATTTTATAAATAAAAATGAAGCAATGAATCAATCAATTACCGTCATATCCAAAAAAAATTGTGACTAAGAACTACGAATTATGCTTCTTATTTTCTCTTTCAGCTCAGGGGTCATGTCTTCTTCTTTCATGTTGTGATCTTTTTTGGCATGTTCCATTCCATTCTTCAATACTTCTTCTTCAGTTTCCCCTTTAACAATCAAGTCACAATCAAATCCTGCTTCTCTACAGTTTATTGTTTTCATTAATTAATAATTAATAAACTAACATATAACTACACCATCACAGAACCCTATCTCTAGTCTGATTGTTTCAATCGTACTATTGTAAATTATTTTTAATGTCTATATTAAACCCCGCTATTATTACAATCCTTGTAAATCACTATAAGCAGTGGTTAACGTGTGGTATTTCTGAAAACTTAATGGATCGATTTATGTGTCAAGATTTGATATAATTAAGGTTTGATAATATCCAAAGGATCAGCATTGGGTAATATTCTATTTAGATGCAATCTACTTATCATATATAATAAATCAATCCATATCTTATTCTCTTTTTTTTGTATAACTAATTTATTTAAAAGCAGAGATATCTAGTCAACTCACAATTCGTCATGTATTGAAACGAACGCCGGTTATAGATAGGATCCAAAAGAAAATTGATTAATACTATTTGTGACCACTAACAAATTTATTGGATGTTTTAATGAAGACTATTAATCATGAGGTCATTAAATAGTTGGTGGGAAATGACATGAATGATTATGAGTTTTATGAGAATTTGAACGTATCTTGTGAAAAATGTACTAATGATAAGGCTTTCCTATGGTTTGATAAAAACGAGAAGGTGTATTTGATCAGTTGTGATAACTGTGGTGTTAACGAGAGAAATGAGAAGGGAACATCGACAACTGCAGTAAAGAACAAAAAACAGATGTTTTGCTGTGAAGGCTTTAAAGAATTCTCAAATGAAGAATTATATATTGATAAAAATCCAAGAATGTTTGAGGTTAGAAGAAAGCTTTTTTATCATTTTGAAAACAGCCCTAATCCAGTGGTCGAACAGATAAAGTTTTGTCCTTTCTGTGGAGTAAAGTTCGATGTTGTAGGAGTGGGGTTAGACAACTAAGTAATAAGACTCGACTCAACAATTTAGATAATCATATAAAGTATCAGGACATGGGTAAGTGTACTTCAAGTTGATATTTTATTAGTTTTCTTTGAAGGACCGAATTTATTTTTTTGTTTTTGAATTATCAGAATACAATCTATTTTGGCATGTCTTTGATCATTTGATCTACTCTAAAGGATATTTGCTCTTAATAATACTATGTCTCCCTTGATTACACTGATTTGCATGGTTTAAAATACGGGCTTACATAGATTCAATTTTTTGTAATAAATTAATTTATTACAATAATTGACGATTAAGCTTTTCTAGATGCTATAACAATAGAAAATATGCCTGAAGTCAGCAAAACAACTTTGAATCCAAAAAATGTAGATGTATCTATCCATGAAATCAGCGATGGGATCTATCGAATTTGTGGTTTAGTAGATACATATGGTATAACTTTTAACCAATTCTTAATAGCAGACAAAAGTCCAACTTTGATTCACACGGGACCCATGGGTATGTATCCAAAAATTGAAGAAAAGGTAAAGGAAGTGATTCCATTGGGTAAACTCGAAAATGTTGCATTTCTTCACTTTGAAAGCGATGAATGGGGAGGGATGCAATTCCTAAGTAGTCCGAATGCTAGACTAGTTTGTAGCGACCTTAGTTCAAAGTTGAATCTTACTGGTTGGTATAACATGCCAGTGGACCATCTTTCCTTTTGGGATGGTGAAGTCCTCAAAACGGGGAAAAAATCATTAAGGTTCATAATGACCCCTCATGTTCACCATTGGGATAGCATGATGATTTTTGAGGAAACTACAAAATCCCTATTCACTTCAGATCTATTTATCCAGCCTGGTATGAACAAACCAGTAATATCAGACGATTTGTCAGAAGCGATGATTGCACTTTATAGAGCAGTAGGCATTTTTGCTAGTGAAAATCCTGTGCGAGAAACTACCAAGAGGCTTGTTGGACTTGATCCAAATATGGTGTTTCCGATGCATGGTTCGTGCATTGACAGATCTATGTTCGGAAAATATGCGGATGCTGTCATGAAAAACGGTTTTGCGTACACCAATATGCTTCTTGGTCAAAAACTAGAGTATGATGTTATTTGACAGATTTCAATTGTGTTTATGGAAATTTAGCAAAATTCGCAATTTTTTATTTTCTAGATCCTTTTAAGGGGTCATATCTTCATACATATATATTCCTTCCAGCCTTCTTTTCTTTTTCATTATTTATGGTCAGCTAAAATGTTTTTCAAATTCTAGCCTGATGTCTTAGGCTTAAAATGATCAGGGATTAAATACTATGTTATATAAGATGTTATACTTTTATTTGTTGGATTGAAACTCTACGGAGTTTAGATAGAACAAATAAGAGGGTAATAAGGCTACAGTCATGTCATAAGTTTGACATCAAATTGGTTATCCAATAAAAACTATTATGCAACCCGCCTGATAGTTAGATGGAAAACAAAAACATGGGAAGGTCTGAGGCATTC
>QCWC01000056.1 GCA_013114705.1 Candidatus Nitrosocosmicus sp.
TAAAATTTCTGCCTATGGAATGTGGTCAAGTTCCTTCGGGAGAAGGACGATCACATTTTATGATGCAGTATTATTCGTATATCCTTATGTTTGTTGTTTTTGATGTAATGTCGATATTTCTATATGCATGGGGAACTACCTTCTTTTCTATACCTAAAGAGGCAACGTTGCCAATGATCGGTTTCCTTGGAATCATGTTCGCTGCGATGGGTTATGCCCTGTTCTTGGCTGGGAGGAAAGGTATATGGTAAATCATAGAACCCCAATAGGTATTAATAACTTGAATTCTAAATACTATCAAGTGTAGAGGTATGATAAAAGATCTCGTTAACCCTACCAATTTTAATGTTTTAGTATCAAAGCTAGGTGATGTGCTTGTAAAAGCTTTGGATGAACCCCTCGGATATGCTATAAATTGGGGTCGTGTTTGGTCATTATGGCCGGTTCATTTAGAAACTGCTTGTTGTAGTGTTGAATTTGGAGCAGTATCAAGTCCAAGATATGATGCTGAGAGATTTGGTATTCTTGAAGCTTTTGGATCCTTGCGTCAATGCGACCTTATAGTGGTCCAAGGAACGGTAACTAGAAAAATGGCACCCCGATTGAGAATGGTTTACGATCAGATGCCTGAACCAAAGTATGTGATAGCCATGGGTGCTTGCGCAATTACTGGGGGACTATATTTGGATTCTTATAATGTCTTGCCGGGTTGTGATAGCATCATACCTGTAGATGTGTATGTTCCTGGATGTCCACCAAGACCAGAGACGTTGATACAGGGAACTATGCTATTGCAAGAAAAAATTAAAAGGTCGAAAATAAAGTAATGGATAAAAACTCTACAAAAACCACACAGGAAAATGAGATATCACTTAAAGAAGAAGACTCGAATTACCCGCTATCTAATACCTTACTTACGTCGATAAATAGTAACTTTGGTGATAACGCAAAGATAGTTTACAAAAAGGAATATCGCTCAAAAATAATGGTGAAACCAGAAAATTTGGTTGAGACTGCCCTTTTCTTAAGAAACAATCATGGTTTTGATCATGTCGAATCTGCTTCAGGAACAGATTATCCTGCTGACAATGAAATTGAACTCAACTATCATTTGGGTTCTTACAGTAATATCGACTACTACCCATACATTGTTATTTTGTCAACCCGCGTTAACAGGGACGATCCAAAATCTAATAGTTTAATAAATATATTCCCTAGTGTGGAATACCATGAGCGTGAGACTTATGAAATGTTGGGTGTTTACTTTCTGGGTCATCCACGAAATGAACGGTTTATCCTACCTGAAGATTGGGCAGATATACCCCCACTTCGAAAGGACTTTAGAATCAAGGGGAGATAAATAAAATGAGTAATATAGAAGAGAAAATAAGTGAAGCAAAAAAATTGGCCCTTCAGATAACAAGGGAAACAGAAGAAGATCGATTAATGACTTTAAGTGTTGGGCCACAACATCCAGGCTCAGGACATTTTAGGTTCGTTATCAAAGTGGATGGTGACTATATTGTATACGTCGATCCAGATCCTGGTTACGTGCATAGGGGACATGAAAAAATGTGTGAATACCGAAATCATTTTCAGAACATTCCTCACTTGGAACGTCCCGTAATACATGATTCTTGTAATATTACTTATTCATACAGTTTAGCGGTTGAAGATCTTGTGGGAATTACTGTTCCTCGACGAGGACAGTTCATACGTGCTTTGGCATCTGAGTTAAGCAGATTATCGTACACTCTTTACTGGTTGGCTATTTATGGTATTTTTCTGGGACATTCTACAATGTTTATGTGGCCGGCTGGTGATAGGGAATTGCTGATTGATTTACTTGAGCGTTTGACTGGTGCAAGAATTACTAATGCTTTTAGTATTCCTGGTGGAGTTAGGTGTGATATTCCCAATAATTTTAAGGAAAAATGCTTGGCACAGGTTAATTATTTTGAAAAAAGATTAAAGGAATATGAAGACATCTTTTTTAATAACCCATTATTAAGGCAGAGAACAGAAGGAGTTGGAATATTAACAAAAGAAGATGCAATAAAACTGGGGGTAACTGGGTCTGTATTGAGGGCTTCTGGAGTACCTTTCGATGTGCGAAAAGTAGAGCCCTATGACGTTTACAACGAGATTGATTTTCAAGTACAGTATATGAAAACCTGTGATTCGTTTGCAAGGGCATATGTACCACTACTTGACATGCGAGAATCTTGTCACATTATCAGACAACTTATTGACAAGATGCCTGAATCAGGAGACGTTCGGGAGAAATTGCAGTTTAATATAAAGAGCTCTCCGGGCGAAACCTACAAGCGGGTGGAATCTGGAAGAGGTGCATTGGGGTACCATGTAGTTAGTGATGGTTCGCCTAAACCATATAGGGTAAAAGCATCTGTAGGTTCATTTAGAAATTTGCTTGCACTGCCATTCTTGCTTACTGGTTCAAAACTTGGGGATATGCCTGCTATATATTGGTCTTTGAATTATTGGCCTGTGGAGGCTGACAGATAATGGGTTCTCTAACTCCAGATTTCAGATTTGGAAACTTTGTTGGCAGTATAGTATGGCTTGTTTTTGTAGTCCTTGCATTAGTAACGTTACTTATACTTCCAATTATATTTTTTGTCTTATTCTATGTGCCATTACCTGAAGTTGATGGAGAGGTATTAACTCCATATCTCTTTTTTTCTATGATGGTCGATCCCTCTAGAACATTACCCGTAGTACAATTCTTTATCCATACTGATTTGTTCAGAGCGGCTATCTTCCCTGGATTTGGATTTGCAGCATTAATAGCAGCAGCTACCATATTTATTGAACGTAAACTTTTGGCTAAAATGCAACTACGTGTTGGACCCCTTTATGCAGGAAAAGTTGAGGGTATATTCCAGTTGTTAGCGGATGGATTAAAACTACTCACAAAGGAAATTATTGTTCCTTCAGGATCTGATAAACCGATATTTTGGCTTGCACCTATAATGTTCGTATCAACTGCTGCAGCAGTTGTAGCATTAATTCCGGTTGCTGATGGATGGGTAGTGGCAGATGTGAGCGTAGGCTTGATTGCTGCCTTTGCCATTTTAGGATTCTTCCCTTTGATTGCACTCTTGTTCTCATGGTCAAGTAACAGCAAGTACCCATTCATTGGTGGATTGAGGGCATTACATCAAATGATCGCCTTTGAAATTCCATTTTTCCTGTCTGCATTACCTGTTGTCATACTCTCCTCCTCGCTCAATCTTACAGAAATCGCAAGATCACAAAATCTTTTTATGAATATATTTATACTTCCAATCAATGCGTTTGTGTTCTTTATCTCCTCATTGGCTGAACTTGAGAGAATTCCATTTGATTTACCGGAAGCAGAGAGTGAAATTGTTGCAGGTTGGTTAACTGAGACCACTGGAATGCTATATGGTTTAATCCAGCTAGGAAGTTATCTTAAATTATATGCCTTAGCGGGATTATTTGTAGTTCTTTTCCTAGGTGGTTGGAGTGGCCCACAAATTTTCCCCCCTGAATTAATACCCGGAGCACATGACTCTAATCTGCCTCTTCTACAAATGCTCGCACTAGATGGGCTTTACAATCCAGTGACAGTAAATAGTATATTTTGGTTTATGATAAAAACTATTATCGTAATATTATTGATGCTGATCATAAGAGGTATCAATCCAAGAATTAGAATCGATATTCTTTTGCATACTGGATGGTACAAGTTGATTGTTTTAACATTCATAAATCTGTTCATCGTATTGATGTTGATTTACGGTGGAGTTATTGGACCGGGAGGATTGATTTCAATAAGATGAACACTGCTACAGGTTATATTAAAGCACTACAGTCGGGTACAAAACATGTTGTTATGAAAAGATTTACCTTCCGTTATCCACAAGAAAAATTAAAATTTGTTGGTGACGGTTACCAGTTTGATCCAAAAAAAGGAGTTGGAATCGCTGGGATTCGAGGTAGACATATCCTATTTCACGACAAATGTACCGGATGTCAATTGTGTGCTATAGCTTGTGAGGGTATTGCTGAGGCCATAACTATGGTTAAAGTAGATGAACAATGGAAGCAAAATAAAAAATCTATAATGCCTCAAATAGATTATGGCAAGTGTGTTTTCTGTGGTTTATGTGTTGATGCTTGTCCATTCTATGCCTTATATATGACTGATGACTTTGAGCTATCATCTTATACAAAATCTCATTTGATTTATACTCCAGCACAATTAGCAGTTAAGCCAAAATACGATGGGGAAGTAGAGATAAAAATAGGTAAACGTGGTGCTTATCATGGTCGATAGTGTTTTCATTGGATTATCAATTATTACTGTTGGTTCAGCTATCCTATCTCTTGAGAGCAGAGAGTTACTGTACGGTGGAATCGCACTAGCAATATCGATGTTGGGAATAGCCGGTTACTTTATTATTTTGGATGCACCGTTTGTTGCCATGTTTCAGATTGCAGTTTACGTGGGAGCTGTAGCGGTACTCATTATTTTTACTGTAATGCTAGTTCGGGCACCAAATACTGTTACAAAAAAAGAGACTAGGAAAAGAAAAATTGCAGGAATTTTGTTGGGATTAGGCTTTTTAGTAATGGCTGGTTCCATTCTTGGGAACTCGACCGTCACACAGCTTAAATTCAACGAGAATGCCCCTGTATTTGATGTCCAGGCGATAGGGAAAGGGTTATTAACATATTACTCTCCCGTACTGATTGTTTTGGCTTTAACATTAGCGAGTGCCGTGATCGGGGCATTGGCATTGGCTAGAAGGGAGGATATTGAGGAGCGAAATGAACCAACCAACTGATTTTCTTTATATTGCAATAATCCTGATATCGATAGGGATCTACGGTTTAGTTGTAAAAAGAAATGCACTTCGATTAATTTTTTCAATCGAATTGATAGCGAATGCAGTTAATCTCGCGCTCATTGCATTTTCAAGGATGCTGCCTAGTCCTGAGGGTCAGATCTTTGTATTGTTTTCAATAGCTATATCTGCAGCAGAGGTCGCAGTGGGATTAGGAATTATCATTGTAGCCTACCGATTCTATAAAGATATAGATATTACAGAGTACAAGAATCTCAAAAATTAATATATTTTTTCAAATAAATATTTCTTTTTTCTCTTTATTCAACCGTATAATATATAAAAGGAGTTAATGTCGTTGAGGTAGGGGTATTCGGAGCAAGAGAATGTAGATGGTGGATTCTTCCTATTATCTTATGGTGGCAACATTTATGCCCTTGATATTATCTCCGGTAGTATATTTTTTAGGTAGACGTAAGGGAATTAATATTACAACGTGGTTAACTTTTGGAATTTTAGCTATATCCACTACATTAGTAATTATTCCGTGTATTGACCTAGGTTCTGGGGGTTCTTATCAAGAAATATTTGATTGGAGTCAATTAGGCCATTTCGGATTAAAGCTAGATGGATTAAGTATTCCATTTGCAATCACAATTTATCTCTTATCTACAGTAATTGTAATTTATTCAAAGCCTTATATGGTGAGAAAAATTTTGATACAATTTGACCAGCTTAAACATTCAAAATCCACCACCGATAGTTCTTCTTATGATGATGCGGAAAGTGAACTATATTCCGCAAAGGATGGCAAGTCTATGTCAAGTTTAGTACTGACAACCGATCAAAAATCATATCTTAATGAACAACTGGGATTGTATTATTCACTTTATCTTGTATTTGCAATGGGAATGTTGGGCACAGTTTTAGCAACTAATCTATTTGAATTTTATGTATTTTTTGAATTAATGCTCGTTCCTTCTTTCTTTTTAATAGCTTTTTTTGGATATGGTAAGAGAAGAAGAACTTCATTAATGTTTTTCTTTTGGGCCCATGTAGGAGCCGTCATCATGTTACTAGGTTTGATGGCTATGGGTTTTTTATCTGGCGGCTTTGACTATGATGTCGTAAAAGCTAATGTTTCCCAGATCCCCTCGGCATGGATTGCAGTAATTGTTGCTGCCTTAATTATTGGGTTCGCTGTCAAACTTGGTGCTTTTTTGGTGCATATTTGGCTACCAGATACTTATACAGATGCTCCCACCCCGATAACAGTTTTAATTTCTTCAGCGATGACGGGAATCGGAGCTTATGGTCTTATCAGAATTTGGATAGATCTTCTTTCTGGACCTGGAAACTATTCAGACTATGCAATTTACATCAATATTTGGGGATTGATCACGATGATATACGGTGGAGTCATGGCATTGATGCAAAAGGATATCAAACGAGTATTGGCTTATTCAAGTATCAGTTCCATGGGCTATCTTCTGTTTGGAATTGGTTCTGAAAGCGTTCTTGGAATAAGTGGCGCAATATTCATGTATGTGACTCATGCTTTGGGAAAGGGATTGTTGTTTATGATGGTAGGTGCTGTAATTTTACAAACTGGAACACGTAACATGGATAAATTAGGTGGATTAGGAGGCAAAATGCCCTATACTGCTGTTTTTGCCATGATCGGCGGACTAACAATTATCGGTGTACCCATTACAAGCGGATTCATGTCAGAATGGGTTTTATTTAATGGAGCATTGCAGAATGCCGTTGTTGACTGGAGCTCTTTGAAAGCTGTCTCCTTTGCTTTGGCCATTTCTGCTACAATATTAACATCTGCATATATCTTGTGGATGTATAAGAGGATATTCTATGGTGTAGTGCCAGAAACATTAAAAAATGTTCGAGATTCGAGTAAGTATGTTTTAATTACAATGGGAATACTGGCTTCTCTTACTTTGATTCTTGGTTTGTATCCAGATTTGCTTTACAAGCCAATAATTGCATATGTTGAGAATCTGTATGATGAATCTCCTAATGAATTGAAACCGGTAAAGATCGGAGCTGCTTCATCTCAAAATAATAACCAAACGAATACTACGTTGGGCAATGGTGCAAGTGAAGAGCAAAGTGGCGGGGTTAATAATGTTACTAATACATTAGGAACTCCGCAGACGCAAAAGACACATTTAATTTCGGGTAACCATTTGGTTTCCTATGTTACAATATAGGTAGATTGAAATGGTAGACGCAATTGGATTTGAGGGCTTGGGGGTTAATGCATGGCTTGTTTGGATGACCCCGTTTATTGGAGCTGCACTTATTCCACTTTTAAGGAAAAAAAGCGAGAAAATGAAGAGTTATGTAGCGGTAGCTTTCTCCTTAATAAGCGCATTTTTGGCTCTTAGTATTCTTCCTGTTGGATTGTCAAATGGTGAGATTCATAGTCAAATTCCTTGGTTTTCCGCGCTTAACCTAGAAGCTGGGGTATTAGCCGATCCTTTGGCCATTATAATGAGTAATCTTGTGGCTTGGATCTCTGCTGCCATTTTTGTGTATTCAGTCTCGTACATGCACAAAGAAAAGTCACTTATTCGATATTGGTTCTTT
Source organism: Candidatus Nitrosocosmicus sp. (assembly GCA_013114705.1). Taxonomy (GTDB): domain Archaea; phylum Thermoproteota; class Nitrososphaeria; order Nitrososphaerales; family Nitrososphaeraceae; genus Nitrosocosmicus. The sequence continues at coordinate 7,443 of QCWC01000056.1, forward strand.
ATGTTATTCTTTATTGGATCAATGCAGTTAATTGTGTTGTCTGATAATCTTTTGATGGTTTTCTTTGGATGGGAAGGTGTAGGTTTAGCATCTTATGCTCTGATTGGATTTTGGTATCAGGACAGAAAGAAAGACTATGTGGGTAAGGAGGGACACACTGTATGGGGGATACCTCAATGGACCTCTCCAACACATGCAGGCATAAAGGCCTTTTTGCTTAATCGCGCTGGTGACATAATGATGTTGTCGGGCATGTTTATGATATTCATGTATGCAGGAACGTTTGGATTTAGAGAACTGCTTGCAGACCAAACTTGGGCTCATGAGATGATGCAACAGAATTTGCTGGTGCCCGCCGCTGTTCTAATATTTGGAGGCGCCATAGGCAAGTCTGCTCAATTTCCATTAAACGAATGGCTATTAGAAGCCATGACTGGCCCAACTTCTGTTTCAGCATTAATCCATGCGGCAACAATGGTAAAGGCAGGTGTCTTCTTGGTCGCACGCATAGGACCTTTGTTCTTTGCACTGTCTGTATTCAATATGCAACAATTCTTTGAAATAGTCGCTTGGGTTGGAGCGATTACTGCTATGTTACTAGCAACACAAGCGTTGGTAAATCCTGAAATAAAAAAAGTACTTGCATACTCTACTGGCTCCCAAATAGGTTATATGATGCTAGCTTTGGGTATAGCTGGTTTAAGCACAAATTTTGTAGATGGGTATACTGCAGGCTTTTTCCATTTAATTAGCCATGCTTTATTCAAGGCCTCTCTTTTCATGGCCGCTGGTGCTATTCTTCATACGGTACATTCGAGATTCATGAATGATATGGGTGGCTTGCGGAAGAACATGAGAAAAACATATATCTTCATGTTGCTGGCAAGTTTGTCTTTAGCTGGTGCACCGCTGATTACGTCCGGATTCTGGAGCAAAGATGCAATTTTTGCTTCTATTTTAGAATCTAATTATGAATTTTCTTCATACTTGTTTTTCATAGCGATTACTGTAGCGGTAATGACTGCCTTCTATACATTCAGAATGGTCGGACTAGTATTCTTTGGTAAACCCAGCCAAAATGTAACAAATATCGAAAACAAAGGGCATCATATAAGGGAAGTAAACCAATTGATGTGGATGCCATTTGCAGTATTGGCGATTGCTTCTATAGCAATAGGTTTAGTAGGATTTGCTTTTGAAGGACAACTTCACCATCTCTTTTCAATCTACCTTGCTACTTCTTTTGGTATTGTTGAAGGGGGTGGAATTGAACCTTTGGCGGTGGCATCAGAAAATGAGGATGTTGCTGTACAACAACAGCAACAAGCTGAAGGCCATGCTGAAGCACAAGATGCTTTGGAATTAAACCCCCTAGCCGTCATTGCTTCTGTTTCTGCGTTTGGTATAGGTGGATTTCTGGGATATCTTTTCTATATCAAAAGAGCTGCAGATCCACACAAAATCAACGAAAACGTCGTATCAAAGGCTTTGTGGAAATTCCTCTACAATAGGTGGTATCTTAACTCGCTTTTGTATTGGTTAGGCGTAGTAATTCCCCTAGGTTTTTATAGGCGAGTCAACAAATACTTTGAAAATATACTAATGTATGGAATCAATCCATCTGTACAGCATTCAATGGTTTTCATGTCTAAAGTGGCTAAGGCAGCACAATCTGGTAACGTACAAACATATCTATATGTATTCTCCGCGGGCATAATACTAATTACCATGTTATTATTGAGTTAAAAGGAGAATGAGTGAGTTACAATGATTGATATCTTTTCAACACCTGCTTTAGTAACCATAATTTTGGGGAGTGTAGCTCTATTAATACCAGTCTTAGATGCTCTCAATAAGGAGAGGGGTTCTAAAAATAAGGTTTACAGTGCCATTGCTTTTGGGGCGCTTGCATTAGCACTGGCTGTTGTAATCTATAGAATCTTCTCTGGTGAGAATCTTCCGGCACTTTCACTTACGAATAGCGGTGTAATTGCAGATGATATTTTTGGTGCATTCTTTTCGATAGCTTTTCTGATAGTTTCCATAATGGTGACTGTTTCTTCCTGGAGTTATATGAAGAAGAAAAGTAACCATGCGGCTTATTATTCATTAATATTGCTATCTAGTATCGGTATGATACTTATAGGATACTCTACAGATTTCGTGATGTTACTAGTAGCTTGGGAATTGATGTCTATTCCGACATATGCTCTTGCTGCTTTTAATAAGAGGGATCCGGTATCAAATGAAGCATCCATCAAGTACTTTTTGTTTGGTGCCCTTTCATCTGCTATAATTATTCTAGCCATGGGAATCGTGTATGGTTTGACCGGTACTACTAATATTTACGATTCAATTGTTGCAATGACCGAACTGAATCCCCAATTGATGCCCTTCGCACTATTGGCAGTAGGATTATTTATTGCTGGATTTGGGTTTAAGATGGGATTAGTTCCGTTTCACATGTGGCTACCAGATACTTATTCTGGAGCACCTACTACAATAGCCACTTTGCTTGCAGCTGGAACCAAAAAAGCTGGATTTGCTGCGGCCATCAGAGTTATTGTTATAGGATTAATTGCACTAAACGTGCATTGGACATTTACCCTTGCCATCATAGCGATATTTACAATGACTTTGGGTAATCTTGGGGCATTAACTCAGAAGTCTATCCCAAGGATCTTAGCCTATTCTAGTATTGCTCAGGCGGGTTATATTTTGATAGGACTTGCAGTAGCCCCATATTCTAACTTCGGATTGGATGCATCTTTGCTTCAAATAATGAATCATGCAGTAATGAAGTCGGCAGCATTTATTGCAGCGGCTGGAGTTATTATTACTTTAGCAGGGTATACATTAGACAAGTACAAGGGACTAGGCTACAGAATGCCAATTACCGCCCTTGTGCTAGCTATTGCATTATTGGCACTGGCAGGTGTACCTCCGCTTAACGGTTTTTGGGGTAAATATCTGATTTTTGGAGCAGCAATTGACAGTGGAGAGCAGGTATGGTGGGGACCATATCTGGCGATAGCGGGAGTACTTAACAGTGCACTATCATTGGGATATTATGCATGGATTATTAGAAAAATGTACCTGGAGGAAGGAGAGAATCGGGTGAGACAAAAGGAACCCCGGCCCGTGGTAGCGGTGTTATTATTTGCACTGGGATTTATGATCATATTCGGTATTTGGTATGGACCATTACTAGATTTGGCTTCGATGGCTGTACCAAATGATATAGCGAATTTGGTTAGTGTCAAATAGCCGTCAAATAGCCGTCAAATAGCCGTCAAATAGCCGTCAAATAGCCGTCAAATAGCCGTCAAATAGCCGTCAAATAGCACAATCTCAAATATTAGAAGAAAGACCAACCCGCCATATCAAATTTAATCCTGTAAATTTCTAATTCAAGTTATCCCGAATATCGCCAAACAAAACTTGGAATAGCACTGACGGTCACGATACCCCTAATGACATGTCCTCCATAATTTCGATTTTATTTTGATCTAATTGTATTTCACAATGCTGAAACTTTTGTCACACTTCAGAGTTTTTCATTGAATTATTTCGAGTTTTCAGAGGTTTATACATTCAAGTTGGTTAAGACAAGTTGACACACAAATTAGTAATGGTAACAATAAATAATTTAGCATATATATTTAGATCGACATATTGATCCCCTGTTTTCAACACCGGTATTATATACACTGGCAATGATTCTAGAAATCAATAACTGCCATCGTTTGTACATCATCTACTATTTGTTGAGAACAGCCAG
>QCWC01000057.1 GCA_013114705.1 Candidatus Nitrosocosmicus sp.
TACATTGACATCATTCTTAGCAATTGACGTAAATATTCTTCCTGCTATTCCTTTGATCCCACGCATCCCTGACCCCACCACAGTAACAATTGAGACATTCTCCAAAACATTGAGATGTTTAATAACTTTCCCCAATAGCTTTAGTTCTAATGAAGTAATCGCCTTGCCCAAGTCATCTTGCTTAAGTATCATAGAAATACTCGATTCAGAAGGTCCTTGCGAGATCATCATAATGTTTACTTTATTTTTTGCGAGAGTTTCAAAAATACTGGCAGCAGTACCAGGTGCTCCAACCATTCCTCCTCCACTAACGTCAATTAATGCCGTATTTCTTATTGCAATTATTGATTTTACTATCTTGTCTGAAATTTTCAACATTGGTGTTATAGTAGTTCCCTGATGGTTCAAATTAAAGGCATTTCTAATTCTTATGGGGATATTCGAATCCATAACAGGTTCTAAAGCTCGAGGATGAATGTATTTGGCTCCAAACAGAACCATTTCAGCTGCTTCACTATATGATATTTCGGACAATACTCGCGCATCTTTAACTATTGTTGGATCAGCAGTCATTAATCCATCTACATCACTCCACAGGTATACTACGTCAGCATTAACACAATATGCGATGATAGTAGCAGAATAGTCTGAGCCACTCCTCCCTAATGTTGTAACATGATCATGTTGATCCGCAGCTATATAACCAGTTACAACTGGTATGACATCTTTTTGTAACATGGGAACCAGTTTTGCATTTACCCGAAATTTTGTAGTATCCATCAATGGACTCGCTTCCCCAAAATTCGAATCCGTAACAATACCAATCTCCTTTCCAGTAAAATAATTAGAATCTAAATTTTGATCCTTGAAAGAATAACTAACGATTGGTGCCATTAATCGTTCCCCAAAAGAGAGAATGTGATCCAATGATCGCGGCGTTATCTCCGCTATTAACACCAATCCCTCAAGTATTGCTTGAAATTCACGCATTATTGACAATACAGTCTTCTTGGATTCCTGCTGGAGTGCGGGATTATTTATTGATCCTTGCACCAAGTCAAGATGAATCGAAGTCATCTCATCTATGAATGCTTCAATGGCCTTTTTATCGCCCCTAGCCAAAGAATCAGAGAGAGAAAGAATTTTGTCGGTTACCCCATATGCTGCCGATATTACACAAACAATTTCAGGAGCATCTCCATTATTTTCAAACGATTTTACTATCTCAACTAGTTTCTTTATTTTCAATGGTGAATCCAATACTGAACCTCCAAATTTCATAACCATTCTCATATTGTCAAATTACATCCTTTATCATACAAGAATGTTAGTTGAGTATATCCAAACAACAATTTCAAAAATATTATCAAGCTTAGCTATCCCTCAAACAATCCCGGCCACAAGAACAATACATCCCTAATCCTGGACGCGCGGAGCTAGATAGAAATGAATACGACCAATATTGGCTATTCGAAACTCTAGTCTAATTGGCATTTTGGTGGAATATTCTATCGCAGCTGCAACACCAACAGAGCTAACAGATTTGACTATTTTAAGTAGATAATCAAGACTATAGGTAGCCTTGGATTCTTCTTTGACATTAATTTCCTCTAGTCCCTCGCTGTTAGGTTCCATGGTGACTACAGCCTCTCCGGTGTCACTTTTGCCGACAAATTCTATTTTTTCAGGATAGGATTCTATTTCCACGTACTCAGAAACGACTTCAATATCAGATAATATCTTATCAAAAGAAGGCAATGAAATTACCAGTTTGGAATTGAAGGATAATTTGGGTAACGGGGTTGAACCTGACGAGCTTTCGATAAGCCGCATTTTGTATTCCCTCTTATAACTCCCGCTAGTCTTTATCCTCAGAAGATCCTGATCGATAATGGATACTTCAAGTTCATCCTTCTTGTCAGTCCTCTTAATTAACTTAGAAAATTCAGAGATACGAACCCCAAACTTTAGTTCAGAGTCACATTCATAACTATCAAATGCTGTATTAGGCCAAAAAATATCAATCAATGCAACATGGGAAGGATCCATTCCCCTAAAAGATATCCCTTCCGAAGTTGCTTCAAATGTTGCCTCATCTACTAATGTAGATATGGCTGAATTGATTATCTTCCATTCCTCTGGAGATTTAGTTTTAGCTATAAACTTCATTTTGATCAACTATAACAAAAGTTCTTTAAAAAAATTCTCAGGTTTTAGAAGAAACTTTAGGAATAATTTCTCCAAGTATGGCTACACATTGTACATCTATAGAATTGGGTAGTCGCTTCATCCGCAGAGCGAGTTTGTAACATCCACCAAAACGCCAAATTATTTTGACATTTGGGACATTCAATACTGGTAGTAGGTAATCCCTCTAGAGGCTTTTCAGTGTCCATAATTTTTAAAGTATCATCAGAATAATCATAATTGGAAACAGTGTTAACAATACTGGCAGTATTAGAATTACTAGTATTATTTTCTCCTGCCACAATGTGACCACATTTAAGACATGTCAATATCTGTTCTTCCTGTCTGTTCCTCAGTCGAGAGTCGCATTTTGGACAGAATTTCATATAGTAATTTTCACCACATTCATTTTTCCCTCAACTTCCTATAGTGAGCTTCATCATACCTGAGAGATCATTGGTAAACTTGATAGCAGAGTCTACTGAATCACTAATCATCTTATAAGGGTCATTCTTATTAGTCAATATCTTTAACATATACTCACGAACTAATGGATGTTTTAACACTACACCTGCAAATCTATTATCTTGATCTTTCTGAATTTCATGTTGGATTATATACAAAATAGATATATCTATATCATGTATCTTAAATTCCAATTCCTTGTCTTTAGCATGTGTAACCTCAGCATGCATATATAAAAGACAACTACATATTGAGGATATAAATGATACCTTCTCAGTATCTAAATTGGAAGATAATGTTAGCTATATCGATGGCCTGACTTTAATGAGGTCAAGTAATAGTATAGAAAAGGAAAACATAATTGCTTTTACTTTAGGTTTTGATTTAAAAGGATCAATTCGTAATCAGTTAACTCAGAAAAACTGGGAGAAAGCATACAATAAACATGACAATTCTTTGAGGATAACCGTTAATTTGGATATAAAAATTAATGGAAAGGTCACGAATACAATTAAATTAGTTAGAAAAGCTATTTTCTTTTGGACCAGAAATCCAAAAATTGCTCACAGAATTTGGATAATGATTATGAAGGATGAAACTCCATTCTATCCACTTGAGGAGGAAGAAGCTAGGCAATTGTTATTTGATTTTGAGAAAAATATAGAAATTGAAAAGGATTATTTTAAGAAAGGTAAGAACAACATTTCAATCTTGGTAAAACTTTCTTGGGGCAAACACACTTTCATAGATAAACAAAAGTTAGAGAAAGAGACTAACGTTGAGCAATTGGAATTAACTTAATTCACTAACTTTTGCAATTTAATTTAAATATCCCTTAGAATGGCCTTATTTACATGGCCAAATTTGATGGGATAAAGGGACAAGAATTGCTAGATGTTGAAGAAAGTGAAAATGAATTGACTTTGATTTTCAAAGACAATAGATACTTGTTTGTTAAAACTGAAAATGGAAAAATAGTATGCGATTCTGTCCCTGAATAGCAAACGGGAAAAGCTTTGACCCACTAATCTCATATCGTTTTATTTAATTCAACAAAAATTCTCTCGTTATCTGAAAAAATTTTGTAGATCTTCAAGTCATCGGAATATCTCCACTGATCATTTTGCTCGATCCATGTTGAATCCTTCTTCCAAGATTTCATGTCTTCTAATTTTCCATTGAATATATTGTATTCGTATCCATGCATATAACAAACAATGTTGTCACCATTCAATCTACCTTTTGATAAGGAGGCGCCTTTATGCGGACAAGAATTGTTAAATGCAAAAAGGTGGTCATCTTTTTTTCCGATTACTATTTCTTCCTTTTCTATTGTGATCTTCCTAAATGGTGCAGAATTCAAATCTTTTAATGTCAAACCAGTATCAAAAATCACGAATACACTTGAAAAAACCTTATTTATAAATTGATCAAAATTGAGTTAAAAAAAATTAAAGTATTGGTTTGGTCATTGTGATGGACTCTGTCATTTGTTTGTACAATATCAGAAAGCGTCTTCCCTTGTCAGTCATTCTGTACATTTGAGCCCCATCATCATAAATGATCAAGTCATTTTTCATAAGTTGAGACAAGTACTCTTTCATTTGAAGAAAAGAAAGATATACCTTATACATGATTTTAGCCTGTATTGCACCGTTATCACCTACTGTTTCTAGTATCATGGCAATAATTTCTAGGCGGCTTCTATTTTTCATTTTATCTAAAGTTATAATTAATTTAAAAAATAAAAACGGAGCAATACTAAGACCAATAGGTATGTATTAGTCATTTTTTCGATTTGATGGTATTGAAATTATAATATAGATAATACTAATCATTCAAACGAACAGGTTAATATTACAATTGCTTAGAAATGGAAACCTGTAATGAGAAATAGTATGTCCAATCCGGTGTAAATTGGTAAACAATTTAAGAAAGAGATAAAAGCATATCTATTTTGGTCGAAGTAGAAGTTGTTTTTTCCGATAGGCTTGTTTTGGTTTTACTGGATCAGAATCGTATACTTTTGACAAATAGATTTGGTTGAATCTTATTGCTAATTCTAAAATATTATTCATGTGGGTGCACCAGGTTTGCTTCGGCTGCTCCATGTCCCCGAGAATGAAACTATATGAGTTCTTGAGAGCAACGGTAGATCGATTAGCCCTAATGTTTAAGGAATATTGCAGTGATAAATTTACATTCTCTAAAAAGGAGCTATAACAAATCATTCAGGTATTGTCTAAATAGGATAGATTATCCTAGCATTTATTTCGGCCAATATTTGCAAAGATAAATAAAATATTTGGATCAAACAAAAACTGTTGTCAAGAAGAATCTCAGAAGTTAGGATGGAGAGTACTGTAGGCCAGACCGTTGTGTTGAGGGGATGGATACACAGATTGCGAAAACAAAAGGAAAAAGCTTTCATTATACTTCGAGATGATAGGGGAGACATAATTCAAGCTGTATCTCCGTCCAATCTAACTGAGAACTTAACAATTGAATCATCAGTCGAAATAACTGGCAGACTAGAAAGAGATGATCGCGCAATTGAAGGAGGATATGAAGTAAAAGTCAACAAAATTGTTGTCTTTAATATAGCAGCATCAGATTATCCTATTGGCGAATATCAAAGTGATGAAATTCTACTTGATTATAGACATCTAGCACTTAGGACACGCAAATTGATAAATGTGGGAAAAATAAGAGGTTCCTTACTAAAATATTCACGGGGTTGGTTTGACAGAAAAGATTGGATAGAGGTGACTCCACCTCTACTAGTTAAGGGTGCTGTTGAAGGCGGTGCGACGTTATTTGAGGTCAAATACTTTGATAATAGAGCTTATCTCTCCCAAAGCTCTCAATTATATCTCGAATCTATGATTTACAGTTTAGGTCCTGTGTGGACAATAAGTCCGTCCTTCAGAGCAGAAAGATCGAGAACCGTCAGGCACTTGGCAGAATTTAGTCATTTGGAAGCTGAAATTCCTTGGATAGGACTATCTGAACTAATGTCAATTCAAGAGGATTTAATTAATCATATTATAACAATGATAAAGACGTTTAACAAAAAGGAATTGAATTTTCTAAGTACTGATGCATTATCGAAATTAGAAGAAATATCTACTCCTTTCCAAAAAATAAGCTACGAAGAAGCTATTGATACCCTGAGATCAATGGAATGCAAAATAAAAGACCAAAATGGGAGTGAAAGAATTATTGAGTGGGGAGACGATCTTAATACAGAATCTGAAAGAGAATTAACCAAGGATAAAACTAGCCCTATTTTTGTAACCGGATATCCGATGAAAATAAAACCATTCTATGTTAAACAAGACCCATCAAACGAGAGTATCGGCCTAGCTGTGGATTTGTTGGCTCCTTATGGATTCGGAGAAATATCTGGTGGTGGAATAAGAGAAGATGACTGGAGTAAATTGAGAGCAAGGATTGAACAATCGAATCTCAAAATTGATGACTATTTATGGTATTTAGATCTTAGAAAATATGGATCAGTTCCTCATGGAGGGTTCGGTCTGGGAATAGAAAGATTTCTCAGGTGGATATTAAATTTTGACGATATCAAGGACGTCACCCTCTTTCCCAGGACAATGTCAAGAATATTGCCTTAGTTACTAAATTAACAATTTTGATTTCATAGGGGTCCACAAATCGATCCTCGAGATCATCAAAGCGATTAGTAATGCTTTACAATTTAAACCTAAAGGAATTGGATTATTCTAATTGATGTAATCGTCCTTCTGAAAAATGGTAGTGGAAAAGAGGATAGAATAATAATAGATTAATACGAAACTAAGAACGTAAGAAAATAAGATGCTTCTCACACAAGAAGAAGAAAAAGGTTTGTCTGGAGAATACGGAGAAGCGTTAGCAGCTGCCTATCGGATCTTGGTTGCGATAGGCGAAGCAACTAACGCAGAGAAGTTAGTACCTATTAAGTGGGCACATGTATCTGGAGTAAATTACAATACGATAGGAGATAGCGGCCTCGAGTTCTTAAAAAAAATCAGCATTGATGGAAGAGTTGGTGTAACCACATCATTAAATCCCATGGGGTTTGACAGAGATCATAAACCCGAACTGTCAGCTGAATTTATTGAAAAACAGTACGAGATTATCCAAGCTTACAACAAAATGGGAATAACACCTACCTTTTCGTGCATTCCTTATGAAATAATCTCCTTGCCAGATGAGGATACTCAAGTAAGCTTAGCAGAAAGTAGTGCAGCTGTCCTTGCCAATTCACACTTAAATCTCAAGACCAACAAAGAAAGTGCTTTAAGTGCCTTAGCTAGCGCGATAACTGGAAAATCCCCATATTCTGATTTAAGAATAGAAGAAAATAGAAATCCTAAAATTGAGATAGTTAACGAATTGGAATTGGATAGTGAATTAGATTACGGATTGTTAGGTTATTTTACAGGCAAAAATATTCAAAAGAGCTGCGCAGGTTTTTGCAATGTATCTAATAGATCAGGGATTTGGAATCTAAAATCACTTGCATCAGGAATAGGAACATCTGGATCTTGTGGAATGTTCCAATTGAAAAAATCTGATGATTCAGTCGAAAAAATAAACTATGGTCAACCGGAAATGAAGGAAACCAGAGACGAGTTAAATACAGCAGAGGATGGCCAGGTGATCACATTTGGAAGTCCGCAGTTGGGAATGGAGGAATTATGTAAGATTCAAACAATGCTACAGAACAAAAAATTTACTAGACCGTGTAAAGTTTTTTGTCCAAGAACAGTCTACTGCAAAGCCAAAAAACTAGGGCTGATAGAATCATTACAGAGATCTGGAATAAGTTTTATCTCCGACGCATGCACTTGCTTGACTCCCCTCATCACTAGGAAAAATTTTGACAGTATAATCACAAATAGTGTAAAGGCTTCTTACTATATGAAAACATCCAACAAGATTTCAGTCGCGCTTATGAGTCTGAAATCAATTATCAAAAAATATACTGAATAACATATTAGTCATCTGGACTATAGACTGGTGTTAAGTCTGATTTGAAATTAACTTGCAAAAGAATAGTTAGAGGTAAAGCTAGGGGTTCAGTTTTATTACTAAATGAGCCTCTAAATTTTCTTGGAATGGTAAACACGAAGACTGGTGAGATTTCAATCAGTAAAGATAGTCAAGAAAGAGATCACCTTAGAGACAAAATACTTGTCTTTCCAAATTCCATAGGAAGTAGTGTAGGCGCGTACACCATATTTTCTTTGAAGTGCAATACTAATAGCCCCAAGGGAATAATATGTACCAACAAGGCAGACATAACTACCGCTTCTGGCTGTGCTATATCGAATATTCCGTTAGCTTTGATCGACAGTGACAACTATAATAGATTGATTGAATTTATTAATGATAATTCGTTTTGTAGAAACGAAATTGAGATCCAAATGGATACAGAAAGTGAGATTATTAGTATCGATCTGAAAAAATCTTTATAGGCCGTACTTTTCATTAAAAATGTCTCGACACATGGTTTTCGATGGGCGAACTGACCTTATAGTATGGAATGAGGATAAAAATCCATGTGTCGAGACGCACAAACGATCAGACTTTTCAGTTAATTCAAAACGTTTTTGTATAGATCGTTATATAATAAATTATTGGTCAAATTTTGTCCCGAATGTGGAGGCAGTCTTGGTTTTGATTCTGTTACAAAGAACTTCATATGCAGAAGCTGCGGTCTTTTTGCGCCCAGAGAGAAATTTGAAGAATTACATGAAAAAATAAATGCAAGAGAACAAAATAACAAAAGCGAAGATTACTTGGACTGGTGGCAATCGTCAAAAAAAGAAAAGAAAAGTAATTTCTAATTATAAAAATTTTTTTTGTTCCTGTTTAGCATCTGTATAGTTGTACAGACTGAACAAATATTATTAGAAGAGGTTTCTCCACAATTTATACAACTATTTTTGACAGGCTCATTTTTCTCTGAAGTTTTTACAATCTTTGATATCTTATTCATAGATTTAAAACAATTGTATTTAATTCCAGGATGAATTTTTTCTAATTCATTGAAAAATAATCGAAATTCTGAACGAATGCTTTCGTTCATATAGGGACATTGTTCTGTTTGAAACTCTATTCCACTATGAAATGCATAAAATACGATCTCGCTTTCATATAATTCTACGAAGGGTTTTATCTTTTTTAATCCATTGTTATACTCGATTGGTTGTGGATACATCCATCCAATTCTGCTCACGTCTCCTGAGAACAAGTTTATCATATATGTCTGCAGGTAATCATCTAAATTATGAGCAGTTGCAAGTACTTCTGCGTTCACATATTGACTAGCTATGTCCAAGGCTCTTCGCCTAAATGTACCACAAATAGAACATGAACTGAATTTATTGGATTGTCTTTCTTTAATGGCATCATCCATGCTAGAGCCAAAAAGATCTTTATAACCAAAAATACTTAACGAAATATCCTTTTCTTTACAAAAGTTCTTTACTATGGAAAAAGATTCATTGCGGTAACCTTCTATACCTTCATCGATTGTAATTGCAACAATCTCATTATTGTTACGTTTTGAGATCTTTTTTAGGATATGTAACAAAGTAAGGCTGTCCTTGCCTCCTGATACACCTACAGCTATCTTTTGATTGAACTTGATCATAGAGTATTTAGAGATAGTTTGCAAAGTCTTCTTCTCGATAGATTTCATGAAACACGATTTACAAAGAGTTTCTCCAGAGTACGGACGATGATAAACGGCTTTCTTCTGATTGCACTTGTTACATGTCGGTACCATGGCACTGAAAACATAAATCAAGACAATTTAAAAATGTTAAATTCTTGTCCCATTTAATTTTTATCGTTAAAATAAGATTTGGTCAAACCCCAACTTTAAAACATCTATTAATTAGTGAAAAACTTCAAAAAAAGGAGAGCCCGATTCGTTCGAGCAAATCAAGTTGTGTTTTTATTTATTTCTGTAAAATGATCTTGCGAAAGCAGTCCAGGCATTGAATGTATTTGTGCTATAATCTGTAAAAGCATCCAAGGCTTTATTATAAAGCTTTACATTTTCTCGAGTTGTATCTATAGCATCAAAATTAAATTGATTACCTGCAGTAAAAGCCTTTACAAAGTTATCTACATTTTCATTAGTCTTGTTAAATAATTGTTGATAAGTTTCATTTGGTTGTGCCTGTGAAACATTGACAAATTCTTTGATCAATCCCTTTTGATGTGCAATGGTTTTATTGATAACATCTTTTGATGATTGAATAACTTCCAATTGGAAATCAGATACTGATTGTAAGAAACGTGGCTGAATTTTCACATATTCGTCTATAGATTTTATCATGTTTTCTTTAATGGTGTCCAAAGTCTTTTCGACTGATTGTTCAGTGAGGTTTATGTATGATGATACATTTTTTTCCATGGTATTTGATACATCTGTATTTGTATTTTTAATTTCTTTACTCATATGTATAACTAGTTAACTGTTTCTTATAAACTTTACCATAATTAACCATTAAATTCCATATAAATCCGTTATATGGACAAAATAAAAAAAAATTAGGCTTTTGTTCCACAGTTTCCGCAGAACTTTTGGCTATCACCAAGTTGGGTTCCACAGTTTGTACAGAATTTTCCGCTCGTATAACTACCGTCAGTACTAGCAGTAACCGCTCGTTTCCTACCACTTCCACCAGCAGCAAAGAATGCGGCTGAAATACCACCCATAATTACAGTAATTATTATTATCATTAATACTGTGTTATCCAAATTAGTACCAAACATTGCTGTACCAGAACCGTATGCACCCTGTTGTTGAGCATTTGTTAATTTTTCTTTTGCCAGTTGAAGTTGTTCTTCTAGAGTTGCGCTGCCAATTTCACCCTGACTTCCATATTGTGCAAATGCAATATTTAATGCTGGTAATAATAGTATTGAACCCATTACCAATGAAAAAGCCGCTACCATTAAGTGTGCCTTATTCATATTAAAATTTACTCAGATAGGAATTATATAACTTTTATGTTAATATAAAAATAATAACATTTAAGATGTGTAGTTTTTTATACAATATAGAGACATATGGCACGAACCCACGCCCACACACACGGGAAATCACATTCAATTAGGCCAACTTCTAAAAATGCACCATCTTGGACTATAGGAAGCCAGGAAATAATAAAGTCAATAGTAGACTTTGGCAAGGATGGAATGTCTGCTAGCGAGATTGGTTTAAGATTAAGGGATGAATTTGCAGTCCCGTTAGTAAAGCCGATTATTGGAAAAACCATAACTCAAATCTTGGAAGAGAACGATATTAAAAGAGCCATGCCAGAGGATTTAGAGAAATTAGTTCGCAAGGCTTTAGGGTTACAAAAGCATTTGAATGTGCACAATAGTGATAAACGAAATGTTAGATCGCTTGAATTAAT
>QCWC01000058.1 GCA_013114705.1 Candidatus Nitrosocosmicus sp.
AACAAATTACTTTTATGATGTTTTTTCTTGTCTTCTAAATATTAAGATGAAAATCTTTTTCTCCTGAGCTGCTTTATTTTAAATATAATAATGAATATAGAATTTGATTATGATTTATTAGAGAGTCCAAAGAATATAGATTTTTTATTAGATAGAATCGGTGATGCAGAATACGTTTTGTTGGGAGAAGCATCTCACGGCACCTCTGAATTTTACAAATGGCGCAGTGAGATCTCAAAACGATTGATCAAAGAAAAAGGTTTTTCATTTATTGCAGTAGAGGGAGATTGGCCCGATTGTTATAAGGTAAACAGGTACGTGAAAGGCAATTCTGAAATCTATAAAACTGCAAAAGAGCTGCTTTACTCTTTTAATAGATGGCCCACATGGATGTGGGCAAATATAGAAATGATTGAGTTAGTCGAATGGTTAAAAGAATATAACAAAAATGCAGGCGATGGTGAGGATCACAAGGTGGGCTTCTACGGGTTAGACCTTTATAGTTTATGGGAATCGATGGAGGAAATAATTCAATACCTTAAGAGGGTAGATCCCTTGTTGCTAAAGGATGCCATTAAAGCCTATAATTGCTTTGAACCATACAACAAGGAAGTAGAAGCATACGCTCGGGCAACAGCATTTGTACCCAAGAATTGTGAAAAGGAAGTAATTGATATGTTAGTAGCATTAAGGAGCAGACATGCAACGCTTGGCAAGAATCATCAAAATAAGGAAGAATACTTTAATGCAGAACAAAATGCAATAATTGTAAAAGATGCTGAAAATTATTACAGAACAATGATTAGAGGGGATGTGAATTCTTGGAACCTGAGAGATACTCACATGATGGATACCTTAGAAAGATTAGTTACTGTTCACAGTAACAGTGGAAGCAATAATAAAAGAACTAAATCAATAGTTTGGGCTCATAATACCCACATTGGAGATGCAAGGTTTACAGACATGTCGCCTTCGGATATGATAAATATTGGTCAACTTGTCAGAGAGAAGAAGGGAGTACAAAATACTGTTTTGATCGGATTTAGTACTTTTGAAGGACAGTTATTGCAGCCAGAGAATGGGGGGCACGAATGGAAATAATGAACGTGCCCAAGGCCATGGAAGATAGTTGGGATCACTTTTTACATAATCTCGATGAAGAAGAGACAGACAACGAAAATAGGGATAAAACAATCGTTTTTGAGAGGGACTCTTACCTTAATAATCTTCTACAAAAGGTTAAAGATAATGCTATTTATGATGAACATTATGAAACTCGAGGTCAGCGAGCTATAGGAGTAGTTTACAATCCTCAATATGAAAAATATGGCAATTATGTTCCAACAATACTGCCTTTGAGATATGACGCGTTATTGTTTATTGATGTCAGCAATGCTTTATATCCATTACACATCAAGCAAGTTGAAGATAAGGACCTTCCAGACACATTTCCTAGAGGAGAGTAATGACGACAGTCTACATATGCTGATTATGTTGTGCCTCTCTATTAAGATAAGAATTAGTACCTTCTTTACTACTGATTAGAAATGTGTATCTATTAACACCTACATATTTCGATATATAATGGGATGAGGTGAAGGTGAAGGTGGGATATATTCCAAAAATATATCTCAATCACATTTATGAAATCATAATTATACAGTGTATTTAAGATTTGTCCATTTTGGATAAGATAAATTTTATCAATTCAACCATTCGAGATGCAAAGCCCCATTCGTTATCGTACCAAGACAAAACTTTGACTGTGTTGCTTTTCTTTCCTAATACCATAGTGCTAAGACCATCAACGATAGATGAATGAGGATCTCCTATTATGTCAGATGATACTATTGGATCTTCTGTATATGATAATATTTCCTTAAAGTTTCCTTGCGCAGCTTCCTTTAAAGTGGTGTTAATTTCATTATCCGTAACCTCTTTTTCTAAGGTTACTACTAAATCTATTATAGAGCCATCGCTAACTGGTACCCTTAAAGCCATACCGTCTAACTTTCCCTTCAGTTCAGGAATCACCTCTCCAATGGACTTTGCGGCACCGGTTGTAGTAGGAATTATGGATTCTACTGCGGATCTCGCCCTCCTCATATCCTTGTGGTGCAAATCCAGAAGATTCTGATCATTTGTGAATGCATGAACTGTTGTCATAAATCCCTTTACTATTCCGTATTTATCATTGATTATTTTGGCTACGGGCGCAAGAGCATTGGTAGTACACGATGCCATAGATATTATATTGTGATTATGCGCATCATACACTTTTTCATTTATTCCCAAGATCATTGTTGCATCAGGGTTTTTTGCGGGAGCCGAAATTACTACTTTCTTTGCTCCTGCCTTGAGATGCTTGCTGGCTCCGTCCCTGTCTTTAAATTTGCCAGTTGATTCCAACACTACATCGATTTGGAGACGGTCCCACGGTAACAACTGCGGATCTTTTTCAGATAATATATTTATTTTGTGATTGTTTATTATCAGACAGTTATTATCCTTGTCTGCAATCACTGTGCCATCAAACTTTCCAAACACTGAATCATATTTGAAAAGGTGAGCTAGAGAATTTAGATCTCCAAGATCATTTATTGCAGTAACATTAATCGTTTTATTAAACTCGTCATCCTTCAATGCTGCTCTCAAAAAAGTTCTACCTATACGCCCAAACCCATTTATTGCAATATTTTTCATAACTTGAAACAGAGATAATCTATTTTAAGTATTATTATAAAAAAAATTATAATTGCAATTTCTCTTTTATCTATCCTTTTGACAAAAATACATTATATTTCTTTGATGAATATAGTATGTTACTCCCACGTCATCTCGATAGTATTTCTGAGCTGCAATTATTTCGACTAAATCTATATGATAAGGAGAGTGGAAAAGATAATGTATATAGGTGTATGTGCCTACTACCACCACCACCAATTCAATTTCCAATTGCTCTTGCCTTAATCTATATGCTTCCTAATTCCTTTGCTAAGTTTACCAATTTTTGACTGTAAGATACAGGAAAACTTTGTTCTTGATCTTTTTCTGTCAGAAACGGGATCATTTGAATTTGTTTCTTGTGGTATTGTTGTGTCACCGCTAATGGTGGTAGAGATTTTACAATAGAACCATTTTCAATAATCTTTTCTAAAAGAGGCAAAGATCCTTTCATGGGTTCGTCTGCCAGCGAAATTATATCTTCAACCCAGATCCCTTTATCATCTATAATTCGGTGAATTTGCTTTGGACCTGGGAATGTGTGTTTACCGGGACTTGTTTTTACCTTATAGATGGTAACATTTCTGTCAGTATCTGCAGTAATAACAGTAGGCGATTTTATATCCTTATTCTTAGGATCTGATTTGTCTTTTCTTTGTACTTGAATGGCGACCATTTTATATACGCCGTTTAGTACCGGGCTATCTCGCGATGTACTAAGCTCAGTGCCTACAGCAAAACTATCTATTGGAGCCTTATCTTTGAGTAATTCTTTTATTATGCTTTCATTCAAGTCGCCACTTGCCATAATTTTTGTATTCCTATATCTGGTATCCTCCGCAGCATCCAACATTTCTCTTACCTTTTTACTTAGATACAACAAGTCTCCACTATCTAGTCTTACTCCTTTTGGTAATATTCCTTCTTCGATAATTATTTTTATAGCATTTAACGTATCAAAGGTATCTACTAAAAGATAACCATCGGGAAATAGTCTTTGGAATTCTTTAAACGCTATAATTTCACTTTCAAAGCTCATAATAAACGAATGAGCCATGGTGCCGTAAACAGGTATACCGAACTGCATGCCTGCTAGAGTATTTGATGTACCTGCACATCCTCCGATAAAAGAAGCTCTTGCAGCTAAAAGAGCAGCTTGTGGACCGTGTGCCCTTCTCGAACCAAATTCAATTATTGGCTTATTGTCTGCAATATTATGAATTTTAGAAGCTTTTGTAGCGATGAGTGTTTGAAAATTGATTGTAGATAATAGATAAGTTTCTAAAAGCTGTGCTTCTATAATTGGAGCTTCAATCCTAAGTATTGGTTCATTGGGAAATAGAACTGTCCCTTCTGGAACTGCCCATAAGTCGCCAGTAAACTCTAATTCAAACAAATAATCATAAAAATCTTGTCTTACTTTTCTAAAAACATCTAGAGATTTTAAATAGTCTATTTGATCCTTGTTAAAAGTAAACTTTGAAATGTATTCTACCGCTTGCTGTAATCCTGCAGTTACCAAATATGATCTATTTTTGGGTAGTTTCCTCACAAATAACTCGAATATACCCTCTGTTTTCCAATCTTTGTGAAACTGACTGAAATAATATCCTGCAGCCATGGTTATTTCATAAAAGTCCGTTAATAGTGCTGCTGCATTTTTGTCAAAATTACTAACATTAGTATATTTCAATTCAATTTATTATGCTACTAAGTATAATAAATTATCATGTTGTTTTATCCCAATTTGTAACGTCGTTTTCTTAAACTGTTTTGAAGATTGTCTTTTATCTGACTTATTCGTTACCACCTCGCGCTTATGATCACCACATGTAAGAGTCAAATACCACATCGTTCATAAAGGATTGTAACTAATATCAAGATTTTAAAGTGTATTGTGGGAGCAAAGCCTATGATAAATTTGATTAGACAATACCTGTCAAAATGTAAAGCGTAACATATCTGACATTTTATATCATGTATGTATATCGAGTTGACACGCTATGCAATTTTAGTAATAGATATGCAAAATGATTTTGTCAAGGGTAAGCTAAAGTGTGAAAGAGCATCAAATATAATTCAAAATATACATACCTTATTAAGCGAGGCTAGAAATAATAACATTCCAGTATTTTACTGTATAGACGAGCACCTACCCATGGATAACTATGAACTTAATTTATGGGGAGCTCATGCAATGAAAGGAACAGAAGGTCAGAAAATAATAGATGAACTTAAACCTATGGAGAGTGATTTTGTTATTCCAAAACGAACCTATAGTGCATTTGATGGAACTGACTAGATAGAGCTTTAAATGGATTATATGGAGGAAAAGGTGTTGATACCATAATAATTACTGGATTGCATACAAATATCTGTGATAGACATTCCTCATATGATGCATTTACAAGAGGCTTTAAGATAATAGTAGCCGAGGATGGAGTAGAAGCATTTACAGAAGAGGAACACCGATCAGGATTAGAATACATCAAGAGAATGTATGGCGCAGACATAAAAAAAATAGAGGAAATTGTCGAAATTTTCAAACGAAATAGTCAAAATCAAAAATAGAAATACAATAGATAAAAGACTACTGAAATTTCTTTAGGTCTATTGATATAAATCCTGTTATCAACTACTCATTCAATCGTATGTTATAATGGTCTAAATTAAAATCCATTGGGTTTACAACAAAATAATCAATGTACAAGTACGTTACTTTAAATGGATATTCCTACTCACACACATATATATAATTCTGCTTAATTCTAATACAAGAATCTCCTAAAATATATAATATCATTTATATGACAACATTGTAATAGTGGACGATAGCGGGATCCTCAAAAGACATCCAAATAATCCTATACTTGCTCCTAATAGAAATAATTGGTGGGAGAGTCAGGCTGTTTTTAACTGCGCCACATTCTATGATGGAAACATGGTACATATGTTATATCGAGCTATCGGCGAATACGAGAATTATGTTTCAAGAATAGGATATGCTTCCAGTCAGGATGGTTACAGCTTTAAAAGACGAAACCAAATAGCTTTCGATCCTATTTTAGACTATGAACAATTTGGCATAGAAGATCCGCGATTGTCTAAAATAGAAGACAAAACTTACATGACATATGTAGTATTATCCGAACACGTTAAGGCAGGACCCGTTGTATCTACTGCTTTAGCAGCAGTAACTAAAGATTATTCGCACTTTGAGAGATTGGGCATAATTACAAGCAAAGAAATGGATAACAAAGATGTAGTTCTTTTTCCCGAGAAACTTCCTTCTAAATTAAATAAAGGAGAGAAAGCGTATTTCAGTTTGCATAGACCAAGTTCCTGGATTGGCCAAGCATACGGTGTTGATAGCCCCAGTATATGGCTTGGTGAATCCTCTCAGTTGACTATGGTAGAAGAACATACTTTACTTATGAAACCCGAGTTTCAATGGGAGCAATTAAAGATAGGTGCTGGACCTCCACCTTTAAAGACAAAATATGGATGGTTAGTAATATACCATGGAGTTAGTGCGGATAGAATATACAGTGCTGGTGCTGCAATCTTGGATTTGAATAATCCATCTAAGA
This sequence comes from Candidatus Nitrosocosmicus sp., assembly GCA_013114705.1. Lineage (GTDB taxonomy): Archaea > Thermoproteota > Nitrososphaeria > Nitrososphaerales > Nitrososphaeraceae > Nitrosocosmicus. Next base: position 6,315 of record QCWC01000058.1, read on the forward strand.
TGGTCTGTAGATGCAATAAGCCGATTTTGACCCCTATTACAGAATATGAAAAGACAGGAGATGTTGATAACGTAGTATTTCCCACAGGATTATGCAATATAGATGGAGAATTATTCCTTTACTATGGAGGAGCAGATAAGGTCTGTTGTCTAGCAACGGTTGAACTTGATGATCTGATACAACACATCTTTCAAAATAATGGAGTATAGTCTAAAAGTCTGATTGATAAAAGCAGATGACATGCAGCAAGAATAGTGCGTAGACATACATACATACATACACACACATACATAGATAGATAGATAGGATCGAAAATTATCTATGAAATTCAGTTACAGTATCGACTAAATTCCTTCATTGTCATCGCTATCGACTGGCTTTCCTTTCCTTAAGAAAGACTATAGCTTTATCACATTTCTCAATGTATGTAGTTGTTCCATCGAGTTTTATTGAATACCGACTTTCTTAGCAATAATGTATCAACAGGATATTTTACAATATGTTCTTACAATATACAACATACAACAATAATCAAAGATGTAGAATGTATATATAGAAAATTTTGATAAATAACATTATGGCTACACTCAAGCCTAGTATTTTAGTGCCATACGATGCAACTGAACTCTCTATAAAGGCACTGGATAAGGCTGTTGAAATTGCTACAAATATGGATTATACGATCCTTCTTTTATATATTATAGATGATGCCAGCTTTTGCCCTTCAAAAATGGAAAAATTTATCTCAAATCAAAAAGACTTTGAGAAAGCTAAAAAGTATTTTGTAAATTCAATTAGAGAAGGCGCGGATAAACACCTGATCCAGCTGGTCAATAAAATTAAGGAAAAAAATAAAACTAAAGAAAAGGAATCATTTGTCCGATATATTATCAGAGTAGGTCATCCTGCAGATGAAATCCTTTCAGTTTCCAAGGATCGAAATATAAATTTGATAGTAATGGGTAGCAGTGGTTCATTAAAGAAACGTCACAATAGAAGAGGGGTAGGAAGTATATCTAGATGGATCTCAGAGGTAGCGTCTTGTCCTGTCGTTTTGATGCGGTAATAAATCTCAATCCATATTATTGGTATTAATTAGTGCGCTATTGACTATTAGTCTACAGGTACATGATTCATATCAACAACAACTATAACAACATCCTTATAAAAAACGAATTTGTAGTTGTCAAGTCCTATAATTCAAATACAAATAAAAAATAGATTTTGTTTATTGGACCAAAAAGATGAATTATAAACCAATTCTTATTATATTTTTTTAAATATAAATGGTCATGAGTGCTGATTTGAAACCAAAAGTGCTAATGGTTTCTACCGAATATCCTCCAATTCCTGGCGGTGTTGGGAGATATACAAGTAATTTGGTTAAAGCACTAAAAGAAATAGGAGTTGAAGTGTATGTTTTATGTAATGAGAAGGGAAACGGAGATTTTTTTGGACTTGATCCATTAAATGAGAATAACTCACAGGTGATACTAGATGTTATCAATGCATTAAGACCGGATATAGTACATATACAATTAGAGCATGGTCTATACGGGTTTAAACAAGTATTTAAAAAGAATTCAAACAAGTCTATTACAAATATAGAGGAATTTTACGAAAAATGCCCTATTCCTATAGTAACTACATTTCACTCTGCTTATCCGTTTAAACAATGGTTAAAAATATCAAAGCTTTTGTATCATCAACAAAATGATATAATAGATACAGATTCTATCAATCCTTTGGATAAAATCAAAGAATATTGGATAGCTTTGTCAACTTATTTTGCATTTAATAAATCCAATAGAATCAAGATGAAAAAAAGCAGTGCCAATATTGTGTTTTCAGAATACTTGGCTCATTTAATTTCTGATGGTAATAATAGTGTGAATACCAGAAGATCAGATTTAGAAAAAAACAAATTATTTGTTATTTACCATGGCGCAGAGCCTGTCGTTTCTGTTTCTGCAGAAAAGAATTTGGCTAGAAGAAAATTTAATTTACCTATAGATAGGAAAATAGGAGTGCTTTTTGGTTTTGCAACAAATACCAAAGGTTGGGATATATTGAACAGCTTAAATATTCCTCATAATTGGACAATAGTCATTAATCAATCAAAAAACCTATATGGCTCAGGCAAGCCAACGTCGATTGGAATACTCGATAGCCCTGATCACAAGGATACTAACAATAGGGATCAGAAGATCATCAATCTGAATCAGGGTTTTTTGACTGACAGTGATCTCTCTACTCTACTTTATTCTTGTGATATTGTAATCCTCCCATACACAGTAACTTCAGGTTCAGGAGTTCTTTTTGATGCCATAGCCCATGGTCTACCGTTTATTTCTAGCAATCTGGGTTTTTTTAAGGAGTTTGAGGAGAAGGGCCTTGGCATAACAGTAAAAAGAAAATCAGGTGAATTTGAACGTGCGCTTGAGAAACTGGAAGCGAATTACTCTGATTACGTTCAAAAAGTTAAAGAGTTTAAACCGGAATTAAAGTGGACTAATATTGCAAGTCAACATTTGGAAATATATATCAAATCGATATCTGAAAGAAAAAAAAGTACAAGCACATGATAATTTCTTTTACCTTATTTTCCCAATAAGTAACCATGATTAGATAAAATAAAGTACACAGCAAACAAGATATCTATAATTAATTAATTTTATAAAATTCTGACATAAAAAGTTTGGTTCTCTATTTAGAAAGATTAATCACGTTCAACATCCACTTATTTCAACTTTGGGCGAATTTATTAATTGGTCTCTACTTGCAGAAACACAATCTGGCTTTTTGGTGTGGTGTTGGCTTATAATATACAAACATGCGTTCGATAGTTAGAATCGTCTAAAGACCGTTAAGTTGATTCTTATCTATTATATTTTCTAATTAAGAAATGATCTGTTTAATAATCAGCTAGAAAATAAAGTGGCAAGTCTGATTATCGAAACTTTTCATCAAGTTTTTTCATTCTTGCCTCATAGCCTTTGTTGTATTCCAATTCGTCCGGAACCAAAGTTGCGGGATGAACAAATCCTTGGCTTCTTATTATCATTGCTCGCTCAGCGGCCCATAATCTTTGCAGGTCCCAGTCAATTGTTCCAAATCCGTCATGGGGTCCTACTAATTTGCCATTGTGCATACTAAATACAAGACACGAAACAATTGGAATAGCATAGTTGATACTGGCCGGAGAATTCAACTTTACGGGCATAAGAGGCATATGATGACTACCCCTAGTATTACCTGCAACGTAGTGTGGATTATTAAACGCACTCCCTGCTTCTTCAGTTGCAGGAAAGTTTTTTTGAGTTCTTACTATAGAGATTGGGTCATCCTTTCCTACATATGTTCCTGCAATATTGTGCAGTCGGTCAGTCGATGCGGATAAGATTTGCTCAGCGTGATCAGAAGAAAATACTGATGAAACAACATACCGCCCAGGATACATCAACGCTGCTTCTAATTCGGGCTTGTCATTCCATAATTTTAATTCAGCAGTTTTTCCTGTAATTACATCCATGACATGGAAAATAACTCCTTCAGCAAGTTTTTCATTGATTAAAATTCCCGTATTGCTTCTCGCATCCACAAACATCCTCCAAAAGGGAAAGTTAAATGCTCCGGGCTCGGTTTTGTCAGCAGCAAAAACGCAAAAGACTTCGCTTGGCCTTTCTTCCATCTCTATTTCTGCTACACCTGGTCCCATTCCCTTCACGTTACCTGAAAAGGCATCCTTCAGTAAGTCTTGACCAGCACCATATAGCCCCTGTTCTTTTGCAATTTTAGTTCCCTCTGTGAAGGCATCCCAAGCCATCTTGTGTATTTCCTTATTATTTATTCCATGAGTATGTGTCATAATTATGTGGATGTCGTCTCCAGTATAGCCGATATAGTAATCGATTAACAGACTTTGAGATTTAGAGTTTACAATTTCCTTAACCTTTTGAAGTAATTCATCACTGGGACGAGTATGACCGCCTATAGATCCAACGTCTGCCTTAATGGCCGATACCGTAATTTTAGCCATGATTAAATAAAAGAACAGTACTTGATTAAGTAATTTTTGGTTGTAAAAACCTGGTAATTTATTATTCTGTATAGTATATAACTATTCTTCTGGACCGCGGACTTAAAAAAGTGCAGATTCTCTTGAATAATATTTGAATAAAAATGTTTAGGGATTTTAAAATATGCTCTAAAGTTGTTTGATGTACATATATCGTTCCTTCTTTAAGTTCGTTAAAACAATAATCTTAAATATTAGATTAGTGCATTTGGTTAAATGAGTTTTTGGAATTCTCATAATGATGAATGGTTCAAAAGGTTTTTTGGAAAAGATAGAGGAACGAGATGGCCACGACATAATTATTTTGAAGAGATGTTAAGAGACTATGACGATTTTAGAAAAGATATGGAAAAAATGTTTCAGGAAGAGTTTAAGGGTATAGAAACCAAGGCCCCTAAAGAACTTGTGAGAGAATACACTACTCCTGAGGGAGCAAAAGTCAGAGAGGTAGGTCCCATCGTCTATGGGTATTCTATGACAATAGGCCCTGATGGCAAACCTCATGTAAAAGAGTTTGGAAATGTAAAAGCTTCTGCAATGGGGACTGCTCCGATATTGAGCCCTGAAAGAGAGCCTCTGGTTGATATTAGTACCAACGATAAAGAGGTAAAAGTTATAGTTGAAATGCCCGGTGTAAGAAAGGAAAACATAAAAGTAAAT
>QCWC01000059.1 GCA_013114705.1 Candidatus Nitrosocosmicus sp.
TTGCAGAATCATTCGGAAGGATATACCTAATGCAATAATCTATGAAAATGATAAATTTCTTGCATTTATGGATAAATACCCTATTAATCACGGTCATACATTAATAGTACCTAAAGAGCATTATGGCAACATTCTAGAAATGCCTGCTGAAATTGTTGGTGAAATGTATTCTTTGATTCCTAAGTTAGCCAAGGCTATTACAAGCGTAATCGAAAGTGACGGTTTTAATATAAATCAGAATAACGGCAAATCAGCAAATCAAATAGTACCTCACGTTCACGTACATATTGTACCAAGATATTCTGCAGAAAAGGTCAAAGGTCAATGGCCGACTCGAAAAATTGCTAAAATGCAGGAATTGCAAGATCTTGCACGAAAAATTACAGAGAGTTTAGCGCACCAGCATGAATGAATTTGACATCACAATAGGAATCCCTACATATAACGAAGAAGCAAATATAATAAAATTCTTTGAAGTCCTAAAGAGTCAGGTAACCTCCCAAGACTGGTCCGTTGAAGTTATTTTCATCGATGATTCAGATGACGCTACCCCCCAAATCATTGAAAACCTAAGGATTAATAACCCAGAAATTAGCATACGCCTAATTCATAATACGACCAGGAAAGGAGCATCGCATGCATGGAATACTATATTCAGTGTTTCGAAAGGCAAGGTGCTGATTTTGTTTGATGCAGATATAACTTTGGGAGATAGTTGCATTCAAATATTGGCTAACAAAATTGACGGAGATGTAGGACTTTGTGCTTCCAATACCATTCCTATAAGAAAAGATAACAATATGTATTCCAATGCCGCCTCATTTATAGCGAATTGGCTTAGGTCTATGAGGTTATACGGTCTTTCGCAGTATACGACAATGGGCAGGGCGCTATCTTTAGATACTCATGTGGCTAAGAAAATATTAATCCCGGAGGAAACAATTGCAATCGATCTTTATGTTCAATGTATGGTAATGAAACAAAATAAAAATGTAGTCTATGATGACACTGCCAAGGTCTATTTTATCACCCCGAATAACCACAAAGATTTTTTTAGCCAAATAGTTCGATCTATGAAAGGTTATGACCAAATAAAGGATATTAAGAAGAGTTTTAATTTAGAAGCTCCCCCCTCTGTAATTATAAAAGAATTTTTGAAAAATTCAATACAGTTTCCAAGAGGAGCAATTTCACTCCTACTTTGTTTCAGTCTTTTTCCACTATTTTATGCCCGGAATAGCTCCAAAGTTACGCACCTATGGGACATCGCACACAGTACAAAGCAAAAAGTTCATTAGAATAATTTTATTATGCATTTATTATTTTCATTAAAAGCACATAAAGTTTCTGTAACTAATTTGTGAACTTGAGTACATACTATGATTTGATACATATGAGAAATCCAGTATGAGGATTGTATAACATTCTTATCGACTAGGTATTTCCTAGCCTGAGATGATAATTATACAGATTGCTAGTGTAGCAAGACACCCAAACAATGCGAGGGTTGTTTTCCACATGCCAATGTTTTCTTTCTCCCCAATATCCCAAATACCTCCTCCGGATTTAGGCACATTCCAATTCTTGATCATATCATAGCTATAAAATCTTGATAAATCAGCAGAAGGAATCCATTCGTCATTGATTGAATCAGAAGATTGAATAATATCGTTCCGAAGAGTCAAATCATATTTCTTTCTTGTATTTATGTCAGATAGTACCTCATACGCTTCTACGATTTTCAGAAACATTTGATTGGACTCTGAACTTTTGTTTTTATCTGGGTGATACTTTAGGGCCAAATGTCTAAACGATTTTTTAATATCAGTCGCGCTAGCATTATGATCCAGTTGAAGTATGTCATAATAAGTAACTGACACTGATATCGATATGTGCGACCCCAAAGATAAATATTCTTATGTAAACACGAACCTTAAATGCCTGAAAAATCATATTCATTGATTATAGGTAATGTGATGTTTTCAATACGTAAATTAATTGAAAAGTACAGCCAGGTAAAACATGATATTAGTGAGGAATCTAATGATTTATCAAAACGAATCAGAAATGATAAAAAGAGACCAAACCCACCTGAAAATCTTCAAAATATTTCAGAATTAGGAGAAAAAATCAGTAAAGATGCTCATGGGGTTCCCAACCCTACATGCGGCGTTTGTAGTTTTTGCAGATGTGAAATAAAGGCAAACGGTGTGCAGGCAAACTGGAAGTGGAATCTACAACCAAACACTCTTCTTTGCGCAGAATGTTATACTAAGAAGGGTAACGAATATGAAAAAATAATTAATTTTTGTAATTCTTGTCAAAAAAAATTAGGATTTATAAGATATAACCCGAAGCCCATTTGGAAGATGAGTGGACAAATGTGCAGGAAGTGCTGGGATTCCAAGAACACCTCTGAACAGAGCAAATCAGAAGGAAAGAAGTAATGTGATAGGAGTTGATATTGTTTGAGTTTGAATCTATTTGATTGGTACAAGTTTCAAAACGAAATATTCCTCTTCTTCCGGCTCGTCTGAAATTTGATAAGGTTATTATTTCCTTTTGTGACTACTAATACTCAAGACATGTCTTGATATTGATAAAATTATTGTTTCCCTAAAATTTTTAGAAAAGTGTGTATATGAACTAGAAAAATCTCGAATTATGCTATTAAATATTTACCATGGAAATACTATTTTTTGAGATTAACATGAAAGATCATCTCCAAAGCATTGAAACAATCCCAAGACCACTTATACACAAACCGGCATAAGCAACTTGGGGTACACTAATACTCGCAGCTCCTATTGCTAGTGCGATTCCTGAAATAGTCATCAAAATTTCGCCCTTTCTTCTACTCGTTAAATGCAAGTCAATCATCATTAAATTATGACTGGTTTATAAAAGGTTTCTTTTCAATATTACCGAAAATTCAATGCCAAATCGTATAGTAATTCCCTAATATCTTTAAATGGTTTTGATATTGATTGAAGTGTTCACTTGTCACAAATATATTGTAATTTATCCAAAAAAAGATTAAAGGTGGCTCAGATTTCCAGCACCAGAGGAATACGGTGATTGGCCTGGGAAATTTCGCCTAAAGTGTCCAGACGGTCTTTTTGACAACAGCTCAATAAACCATGCTTCGTGTTCAATTTCCTCTTGCATTATCCTTTGAGCGATATCATAAGTTCTGGGATCCTTACCTGCAGTCATGTCACAAACTTCTCCCCATGAACGGATAGCACATTGTTCTGCTTCGAGCAATACCTTAATGATAGAAGTCAAGTCTTTCCAGTTCTCTGGCAAGTAAGCATCAGGACACCCAGCCTGGGTTGCAAAGTCTCGAATATCACGGGGCAAACTACCACCTAACTCATATAGTCTTGGCACCATAGCTTCAAAATGATTTCTATCTTCAATTCTTGCATCTTCAACTATTTCTTTAATTCCCTCGCCATCGAGACCTGTACAATGCATTCTTAAAATAGTATAATAATAGTATGTCGTAAATTCTGCTCCCACTCCCTTTGTAACTAATTCCTTTAATCTCTCAACATTAACTCCATTTTTTTCTAAAACCTCCAAGGCAACTACATTTGGAACGTATTCATTATTTTCGGTCATCATCAAGCTTTAGGTAATTGAATATAAAAATATTATTGTAAAAGGATTTGTTTACTCATGATTAACAATAACATTTGTTTTATCTATTTTGTTAATTCATCCATTGAACCTAATCCCTCTCTTTCAATTAATTGAATTAAACATATGATAAAGCCTACGTGCGAACAATCATCTGAACTGCAATTTTTACATTGTGGAACGTTATCAATTATATCGACTATAATATCTTTTCCCAGGTATCTATCATATAGTTTCGCCCGAGTTATTTTTGGCAAGTCGATATTTTTTAATATCATAGGCGAATTAAGTTCATAGTCGTCTCCAATAAAAGATTTACAATTCATCCAATTAAGAAATGCAAACGTCCCTTCATCAAAGCCTTCACACTTTTCAACTTTCTTCATTTGTTGGCTATTCATTTTGAGTTTGATTTTGTCTGGGTCAGACATCATCTATCGGGATATAACATACACGTCATTCTAAGTTATAAAACTTAACTCTATAACGGACGGATTTGGATTTTCAGCCGGCATTGGAATAGACAACATAAGTACATTTAACCACAGGAATTATGAAAATATTAGTCATTTATGATGATCACATGTCAGGAAAATAAGGTGCAATATCATCTAATTCAAGAAAACCACTAAATGCGAAGTAATAAATTTTTTTGGACAATTCGTTTCCCAGACCATAGTTTGTGGCGGCACCGCAGGGATTTAGGATACGGTCATTGTGTATATTGTGTATATATAAACCCACGAATAAAAATTTCACGAGGTTTTTCAATACTCGGCAATACCTATCAGTGAAATTATTTATATTTAAGGTTTAACATAACCTCTTAAACCAGTCGTTTAGATTCATCAGGAGATAAGGTTCATAACGGTTTGTAAAGTAATATTATAGACTTTTTTGTATAGTTTTTCATTTCTTATCGCCCATTATCGGTGAATTGGGGAAAACTAGAATTAAAACAGATGATATCAGCCTTCCTTGACAATTCAAATATCTGAGGCAGTTTACTATCAAAATGAACCACTGTAAACTAATCGGTTGTGTTAGAATCGTTGTTTGAAGATTATCATTATACAAGAGGTAAACTTTATGACAGTAGCTGAATCAATTACGTCAATTTGTGATAACGATTGTAACGAAAGTGATAAATTCTGTATCTCAAACTAATATAACTAGATTTAAGATATTGTGGTATTTGGATCAAGTCCATATTGTGTCCACTTTCTGTCTACAAGATCCTTTGTTTCATTATCGACTGTTACCTCTTCTTGTATTTCCCTGAAGAATCCTTCTTCCTTCCACTTTGTAGTAGCATCTATTCCCATTTTGGAACCGTAATTAAGGAGAGGGGATGCTGGATCAAGTGTATCGGTAGGGACGTTCTCAATAATCATAGTATCTCTCTTTGGATCGGACTTGGTAGTTACGGCCCAAATAACATCTTCTATATTGTGAACATTTACGTCATGATCGACTACAATGAAAATCTTTGTCAGTGATAATTGTCCCAACCCCCATAATCCCATCATCACTTTCTTTGCTTGACCAGGATATCTTTTTCGAATCGATATAATCCCCAACCCTTGAAACCATCCCGATGGAGGCATGGAAAAATCTACTACTTCCGGCTGAAACATTTGTATTAATGGTAAAAAAGATCTTTCGATTACTTTTCCGAAATATGCATCCTCTAGTATAGGTTTCCCAACAACTGTCGTTAAATAAATAGGCTTTTTCTTGCACATTACCCCCTTTAATGTGAAAACTGGAAAATAATCTGGTGGGGTATAGTATCCGGTATGGTCTCCAAATGGTCCTTCAAGTTCCAAATTCGAGGGTTCCACCGTCCCTTCAAACACTATTTCAGCATTGGCCGGCACCTCTAGGTCAATTGTTCGACATTTGACCAGTTTAACCCCCTTTCTCCTAGAAATTCCTGCAAATAGGAACTTGTCCATTCCTTCGGGAACTGGGGCAATGCTACTAAAAATCGTTCCTGGGTCAGATCCAATTACTATTGCTACTGGAATGGGATTTTTAGATTCCTTAGAAATATCAAAGTGTAGGGCACCTCTCTTGTGTATTTGCCAATGCATTATTGCTTGCTTGTCATTTATGATCTGTAATCTATATACGCCAAGATTTCTGATCCCAGTGTCTGGATGCCTAGTCACAGTCATTCCAAAAGTAATAAATCTGCCAGCATCTTTAACAAATGATCTCAGAATAGGAAATCTGTTAAATGAAGCATTTTCTGTTTCAAAAATTTCTTGCACTGGACCATTTTCAACTATTTTTGGGCCATATTCAGAAATTTCTGACAATTTCGGTAACATTCGAATCTTGTTTAGGACTCCGGAAGGTATTTTCATTTTTGTCAACTCAACAATCCTATTTCCTATTTCAGAAAAATCTTTTATTTCTAGGGCAATTTCTAATCTTTTAATTGAGCCAAATGCATTACCTAAAATAGGTATATTGTATCCCTTTACATTCTCAAATAGAAGTGCTGGACTATTTTTAGAATACATCATTCTCCGCATTACCTCGGCGACCTCCAATTCAGGATCAACCTCCGTGCTAACTCTTCGTAATTCACCAATATTTTCCAATTTTTCAATGTATTCCGACAAGTTTTCAAAGGGCATCAAGGTTATTATTAATCAGTCCTATATAATATTCAGTCTGTCGTGAATGGTGTGAAAATAAAGTTTGATCATTTAAAATAAAAATGAAATATTAGTTTAATGACATGAACTGATCGTTTACCATATAAGTTGAGTAATACCCAATCATGATTATATTACCCGTTTAATTTATTCTCATGCACCTGACGTCTATGGTTGTTATTTTATCACGCAAGGTCAGAATGGGAGCGACTATTAAACCAGATTAACTTGCATACCTTAAGATACTCATTATTTAGAACACGTTTAAGCTTTTCACTCTATTACAATTCATTTACCATTAAGACATACCTTTTTAAGTATTTGAACGAATGCGAAATCAAGTTCCCAAAAAAGTAAAAGAATTATTACAATGATCCTAAACTTTTATCCATGTAGTCTTTTTAAATTAGCTTTGCTGTCATTAATAAAAGGTATTATTTTCTTTGTAATGATCTCATGAAAATTAGAAACTTCCGGATCAAATGACAGCAACAAGACATATGAAAGTGTGCTATTTTCGTCAGTTATAGGAATCGTAGCCCTGATCAATTTCTCATATTTTGAACTTGCATATTGGATTTTTCCAAGCATAAATTCCCATCTTAAGCGTGTATATTGACGAGTCGCGGCTGTAATGGCATATTGAGCCCTTTCCTCAGGGGTCAGCAAAGGCATCAAATTTTCCCTTTCAGCAATGGATTCTAAAGCACCATCTTCATTGGCGATGCCGGCAAACCTTATAGATGAATCTAAACTTATAATTAGTTTACAAAATTGATTAAATTCATCTTCATTCTTTGATTTCATATTCTCAAATCATATAATCTTACTCCCTTTATATATGGTAGTTCATAGAATGTCTATCGTATTATTATCATAGAATCACATATTTCCTTTGGTAGTATTTTTAGACAGGATTCTAGGAACTGCTCAAGTGACTGAGATGATAAGGGATTTTGATCTGATGGATCTTGAATAGACTCTTCAAGTTCACGTTGACTTTCACTCACTTTCTCGATAATTAGTGAGAGGGTCTTGTAATTTCCATCCCTTAGAATAGTAACGGTAATTGAATCGCCAATTTTTTTCAATTTTAAATATTCTTGTATATCATCTTGCGTCTTAATTGAGTGATTATCAATTTTGGTAATTATATCGCCCCCTAATTCAACTAGAGTACCATTAATTTCATTTACTATATACCCTCCTCTCAAATGGGCCTTTGAAGCAGAACTATTTTCAATTATGCTTGTGATAAGAAAGCCATCTGAATGGTTAAGATTGAGTAAATTGGCTATTTCCGGGGTTAGATCCAAGCCGAGAATTCCTAATGCAGGCCGATTTAGATAGCTTTCGTGAGTAGGTCTAGATGTTAGATTCATTGAAATCTCTTTTTCAACAAGGTTTGGACCCCTGAGTATTGTCAAATTGACATTTTCTCCGATGGTCTTGTGGTTCTCTAGATAGGACAAAATATCGTCAACTTTCCTGACTGATTTATCGTCTATATGGGTGATTATATCGCCTCCAATTTTTAGTGGAATGCCATTAACTTGTACTGTTTGATTTCCGCCTATTATTCCTGATTGACTGGCTGGGCTACCATCTGTAACATTAACGACCAAAAATCCTATTGCTTCAGGTAATTTAAGCATTTTAGCAATTTCTGGAGTAATGTCAAAACCATTAATTCCAATGTATGGATGCTCATATGAACCTTTTTTAATCAACTCAGGAACGATCTTAATCAAAAAGTTTGATGGAATTGCGAAACCAATTCCCGAATACACACCAGTATTTGAAAAAATGGCAGTATTGATACCAATCACCTTACCATTCATATCAATTAGCGGACCACCTGAATTTCCAGGATTTATAGCAGCATCTGTTTGAATTATATCAGGTATAGAGAAGGAGGGAGATGGAATTTGACTTAATTTATTCTCGAATTCCTTTGGAGGAGATTCATCTTGTCCTCCGGCGGGCATTAACCGACCCAATCCACTTATGATTCCTTCAGAAAGTGATCCAGATAGCCCAAATGGATTTCCGACTGCAACTACTTTTTCCCCAATCCTTACAGTTGAGGAATTTGCTAGTTCTAGCGGAATAAGTTTTGAACTGATGTTTTTGTCCACACTAACCAATTTTACAACGGCTAAATCAGAATATGGATCAGCCCCAATTATCTCCCCCTCGTACGATACCCCATCCAAAAAGGTTACGTATGCTTTGTTATTCTTGGAGCCATCTACAACGTGAAAATTAGTAATTATATGACCCAACTTATCGTACACAAATCCAGAACCTAATCTGGAAGGATTAGGTTCAACGCTTTGAATGCTGCCTGGTTCGGTAATCTGAACTACAGACTTCTCAACTTTTGAAAAGAGATCAGGTAACGAATAGGCATAGTTTAGCATTTTATCTTGTGATTCATTAAACGATTTGACTGCAGTGGGAGACGATCCATTATCAATCTCAAATCCCACTAAACTTAATTCTGTAAAACCATAGACATTCGTTCCAAATACCAAATTGAAAACAACAAAGCTTATCAACAAAGCAAATCCTAGCTCCAAAAATCCTAAGTCTTTTTTGAAATTAGTAACGTTGCAATCAATTTTGCTTGACACATTCATCACTTTATCAAGCATTTAATATCAATTTAAGTATTGTATGTTTTCAAATGTCAGGTCATTTCCTTGTGAGATACTTATAAAATGTATTTATTGCCATTTCTTGTCTCTCAGATTGAATGGAACCTGGTCTCATTCCTCTTAATTTTTTAACTGCTTCCATGGGAGTTAAGCCATCGTTCTTTATGAAGTATGCTGCAAGGACAGTTCCAGTCCTTCCTTTGCCAGCAGCACAGTGAACTAACACGGGTTTATTAGCACGGATTTTTTGCTCAATATACTCAACTACCTGATGAATTTCATCAACAGTTGGAGCATTATAATCATCTGTTTTTAAAAAGTAATTTTCTAATTCCCCGTATTGAGAATCTATTTTCTCAAACCAAATTTTTGGTAATGGTATTTCCCTAACGGTTATCAAGCTTCTTATTCCGTTTGAAGCAAGCCATGTCAACTGATCAAATGACGAAGGTAAACCACTCCCCGCAAGTTTTTGAGGAACAACCCAACTGAAATTAGTAGGTCTTTCTACGAAGCGACCATGAACTTTCCTGTAAATTTCTCCTATTTTAGTCATCTAGATATTGTCCTAATTACGATAAAACTCTTTAAGAGTTTTTCAAATCATCTTAACGGATCGATTCATCTAGTCTTTGCAAAAATTTATGAAAACCTTCTGTTGGTATTACAGCTCCGCATGCCTTATCGTGACCACCACCACTACCACCGAAATCCATTGACAAATTATTCACCAACTTTCCTAAATGAATCTGACAATCCTTTGATCCCCTTATAGATAATATGTAGGAATTAATAGTCGACTTCATTTTAAACGCAATTCCCACCTTCTTTCCTGACAAACCCAACACAAAATTTACAATCATACTAGAGGAAAGATCGAGATCGTGCTCAAAATAGGAAATGTTATTGAGATGAATTGATTGTTTCTCGATCAAACTAATAGCATTTGCTACCTTCCCTGAGAACTGTCTAACCAAATTGCAGCTATTTTTTAATTCATGAGGCATTTTTCCTTTTGAAATTTCCTTAGAGATTAATTTTAGAAAATCAATATCTCTTTGGGATGCTGATATAATATATGAAAGATAACACGCTTCCAACATCAGGAACGTTCGATCAAACTTATTTACCAACACTTGGGCCTTTGGACGATCTTCCATATAATCGGTCAATGCTCCAGCTGCGGCAAAAAATGAGAATACTTTACTAATACGATTCTTAAGCAGATAATAAATCTGCACTGATGTACATTCGCCAATGTTATGTACTAATTTAATCCCAATTTCAGTAATTTGATTTTCTAATTCGGGTTCAAGGTAATGATGATCGATATAGATCACTTCAATATTGTTTAAGATCAATACCTTTAGCTTTTCTAAAAATAATAACTGATTTTTCATATTCAAACCAACGTCGCAAATGAAAACTCTTGTAAATTTCTTATCCTTACTACAAATAGAGATTACATAGTCCAATGAATTTAATAAATTTGGATAATCTACCAAAAATAAATTCTTTACTTTCAAACCTTTTTGTAATAGAGCGGCCGAAACTATCCCATCAACGTCTTCTTTGTGGGAAATACAAATACTTTTCAATACAACGGAGGTTTAAATCTCATTTGTTATTTAGATGTTTATATTACTAAAGGTATACATAGAATCTATGGTAGATCCGCTCCGGGTTCAACAACAAGTGATAACATACTATTCTCGTAACCAAAATAAGAAAAAAACCAATTAAAATAATCATATCACCTAACTACGCACACTAGTTTAGATCCCTAGTAGAAAAATTTATTCTTTACGCACAACTTAGTAACGTATTATTGATCTAGTTATGATACCTTCTTTTGAATGCATATCGTAGTCTGTTACCAGCTCTTTATAGATTTACTTGATTCAGGTGCGTTGGGCTATTGGTGATGGCAGGCTGAATACCTCGCCCGAAGGCTTGATAATTACACCTCCATTCCATCAACGCCATCTTCTATGGCCGCCCTTCTCCTTACGGAAGGTTGTCTTTTCTCGGGAAAGGC
>QCWC01000060.1 GCA_013114705.1 Candidatus Nitrosocosmicus sp.
CTGATTGATTGCCAGGCGTTACCGGATGTAACGCCACCTGAAAACGACCGCCTTTCATCGCCAGAATTTGCATGTTTTCGGTATTCCTTAATTTTTTTATTTTTTTGTTTTAATTATAGTAGAATTTAATCATAAAAAGATAATCAAAATAGTAACAAAGTGTAAGTATTTTCCATAAAGTTTATATAAAATGGATGCCAGCATGATGGCAACAATATTCTAGTTACAATTTATTGATGCTAGGATAATTTTAGCTGATTATTTGTTTTAATTTAGTTATCAATGTAGCAAGTTGTTCAGGTTTCCATGTTCTTATACACGACATATTTTTACCCCCTACTTTGATCTGCTTCGTAAGATATGGCTTGCGCAAATAAATGAACTTTCCATATTCTATAGCATTCTCAACAGTAATTTCCAATTTTTTTTCTTTTTCATTTCTAGCCTGACTTTTATGAAAAGGTAGAATTCCGTCCCAGTATATAGTGTAAGTGCCTACTCTCAATCGTTTTAACAAGCTTCTGCATTCTTCAATTTGTTTAGCTCGAAAGTCTTCAATCTGTTCTTGATCATTAGTTAACGAAGATGACGAAAGTGTAATGGCCATATTATTGAACATTTGAAAATATAATTATAATTAGGTTTAATACAATCATATAGTACGATTGATAGCATCTTTTTTTATAGAATATTTATCGATGTTACCCAGTCAATTCTTTAACCGTTGAATTCTAAATAAAACTAGAAGACATTGAGTTGGAATTTGATTATTAGAGAATTCTTGTTTAATAGATACAGAATCCGAGACAGATAAATTTTGCATCTCTTAATAACAATATTAGAATAAATAATTTTTTTCAGATCAATCTGATTATGAGATACGACGTTATATTTTCATCCAGCAAAATACAAGGATTGTATCAATCGTTAGTGATCCTAATTAGAGAAGAAGATTTATTTGCATGAGGAATATCAATTCGTCTGCAAAAGGTTTCCGTTTTTTTTAATGTCGTATTTGTGCTTTTTTGTAGAATTAAACGTATGTCACAGTAAAAAGTAAATTATCATGACTTTTTAAGTGGAGAAACATCCATATTTTTTGACCATATCTACAAATATACCAGGTTCATAATCATATTATAAGTGAATGACAGTCATCGAAGCGAGTTATTTCGCTATGAGCAGATGATTGAAAATGCATTCGAGCATTATAAGCGAAAATTACAGAATCAAACTAGGCTAGAACAACAAAATAACAACAACCGCGTAGTAATTGCACAGATTAATTTGATTTTACACTCGCTAGAGCTGCAGAAAAAAAACATATTAACTAATTTGATCAGTTTATTTGAAAATTCAGATAATATGAAATCAATGGTATTAGTTAATATTTCTTTGCTGCGCAGTGTCCTTAACATTTATTCAAAGGACTTGGATCGGGGTATTGTATTGTTAGAAAACGAGTACGAATATTATTTAAGAGACCATGATATACTAAAGGTAGAAACAGAATTAGTCAACAAAATGATCGAACTTATAAGAATTAGAAATAAGAAATGATAATTAAGAAACGACTAATATGTTAAATTGTTTGTCGTATACATTCTTATACAATTGCAAAAGTAATGTTCAGGTGATATAGTAACTTTCAAAATTTCAATAGGGAAACAATTTCAATTTCTGAAGAGAGACCATAAAGTCAGCGGAATAGTGTTCATGATTCGAATGGTTGGTAAGGATCATCAAATCTATTGGTTTTTTATTCTATATTGATCTCCGTCAATTTGTGTAGCATGTTCCCTCCCCAATAAAAAAGATTGTTCTTTGAAAATTGAATCCATTATCTTCACAATCTTTGTATCCTCACTCCTTGCTGCAACTATCACTGATATCGTGATCTAACAAATATTTGGAATAAAAATGAAAGGTAGGAGACCATATTCGATTCTTTTGGAAATTTCTTTTTTTGAAATAATTCATAAATTATCATTGGGTACGGTAATCATTACTAAAAAAAACGCAATCGTGCAATAACAGAACTTCTTAAATGCTTTGATAAGCGGAAAAGACCATGATAGATAACAAAATAACCAACAGCTCAAGTTTGCTTGCAAGGGTAGCAACATTGGAATGTCTACATTAAATGATTGATAAATTACATACGACTGTATGATCTTACGAAATTTAATTGAAATGATAATAAGTAAGGGAATTTATTTGGCTTTTTCAAATGGTTATTGTCTTATAAATAATATGTTAATTTAAGGATTACATGAGTATAAAAAATAATAGTAATTCTAATAATAAATCAGATAATATTGATTTTAAATATGCCAACAAACCTGAAAATGAAATAAACCTGGTTGGCAATAGTTCTGAATCAATATATAAACCCAGGGTTCCTATTTTTAACAAGATATTAGTAACTTACGACGGGAGTCATAAATCAGAAAAGGCAATTAATTATTCTATATATCTATCCAATATTTCAAGAGCTGAAATTGTTATTCTACAGATTATTGGAAATATAGACAAATTGGAAAACTCCACCATAGATGTGTCTAACAAGTATGCAAGTTCTGAGTCCAATATTTCCGCAAATACAATCAAACAACAAGAGACAAAGAATCAAGATTATTCTGTATATATAGAGGGTAAAATTGTTAAATCGATGGAAGACAAAATTAAGGAAATTGAAAATTCTGGTTTTAAGGGTAAGGTATCGTACAAAATAAGACCGGGCTTCGTAGTGGATGAAATTGTAAAGGAAACAAAAGAATCAAAGTATGATTTGCTCATCATCTCCTCATCTCATATGGATTCTTGGTTAAAGTCGCTGTTCAGCGAAACGAGGAAGATAATTAGTCATGTAGACTTGCCTGTCCTGTTATTACACTAGGTCTGTTAAGAGGTATTAAGAATTCATTTTCATTGTTAATGCTATTTTAATTATCGAACTAATCAACATCACCTTTCTGTTTTGAAATTGACAATTCTAGAAACTAAAAGTTAAATGCGTTTTGATTATTTGACTGATTATTGTTAAGGTTGAAAAAGGGATGTGAACAACTACAAGCTACCCATTTAGCTATTTATTGGAAATTATCAATCACCCCTGCTGCTGACGGTTTTATGATTTCGTGATATTCTTTCTATCGGCACACTAAGATTGAATGAGTTTTGTTACTTTGCTTTTATGAAATGGTAGATTAACTTCATCTCCTTTGATAAAGATAGTGAGACATTTTGTATTGTAGACCATACACTATATGGATTCTCTTTCTCTAAGCGGGCGGGTTTTCTGGTATAATCATTTCTACCCTCTCGGGTGTGATTGTCTCCCGTAATGTTTACAGCATTTACCTCTTAAACGGCAGGAATATTTTGTTCAGAACGATACCTGTGATAAACTCAAACAGAACGTGCTTCAACGTAGGTTCGATTTGAAATACAAGATGTCATTCTGCTGCTATATGCGTTCCTTGAACACCCAGAAGTACATACACTTTTGCCTTAACTTTGTATGCACCTTCTACTTGCTTGCTAGTATAATATTCTGAATCCTTTATACTTAGATCCCATACAGAGTGAAAGTAATCCCGATCAGAGATTGAAAGCTTATTTTTAACTTTATGATTATTTAGAAAATCCAGATCTAAAGTTGTGTTTTCTCTCAAATTAAAGAGTTAGATTAGATCTCTTTTCAAATATTTATAAATTAAATTTTCAGAATTATTTGATTACTATTGTTCTTTGAGTATCGCGTTAAATTGCATTCCCGTTTCTATATTTATACTCTTATTGTTATTTAATGGCTTGTTTATCTTCTTTTTAGTGTTTTCCTTGGCCCGCTTTCTTTTTTCTGCAATTCCCGCTCCTTCTTTCTGCGCAATATAGCAGTCATAAACCAAAGATGAAAAGCCCCCCAGTTCTAATAATTCTGAAGGTGTTATATTGTCTCTATCTAGAATAATTGCCTTTTCGTTCACATATACCTTGTTTTCTCTCTCCACTTTTGTCAATTCAACCATATGGGCTTGTATTTATCATATTTTATAAAAGAATACACTTGGTCACTATTTAATCCCTTTAAAAAAATGATAATAGGTAATAGTTGCGCTCGAATACCTCTACCTAATCAAGAGAATTACCCATGTGTTTGAAATTGCGAAGACGGGGGTATAAGAAATCTTTCTTTCATCTCCATTTATTTCTTCAACTAATGTTCCGTTCTCTCCGTTCAATGCAAGTTTATAGGACTTTAAGTCTATAAACAAATTATCTTCATCATCATATAAGTTGCTAACATTTTTACTAGACTGTGCCACTATTTTCCCTTTTCCATCTATCAATACAATAACACCTTCATTAGGAACAGCTCTCATTATATCATCTAATGATCGCAAGTTCAACCCTGTTGATAATATACCTGTAATAATGGATTGAGGAGTAGTAACGTTAGTCTTACTCTCATTAAAGGAAGCATCTGCGTAAAGTGGAACTGCTAGCTGTACTTGTTTTAGCCCTGAAGCTGCCGATGTAATCACATTGCCAAGAAATGTGGCATTAGTCGCCATTACACCCTGATAATAGTCTCTAAATGATAAATTAGAGGTGGAAAGATTTTGTTGACGGCTATATGGCTCTAATAAGTATACATCACCATTAGGTAGAAGAAATAATACTGAAACAAAATCCATAGGATAGTTTGACAGTATGTAGTTTGCTATCTGTCTTTTTTCCGGTTCAGATCCAGAAGGGATTCCAGGCGTTTCATCTGTGCCAACAAGGCTAACTAATGATAGGTTTCTTATTTCTGGTAGCTTACCTAAAATTTCAAGAATTGCTTTGGGCTTGTCTAGCCTATTTTCGATCGCATCTGATGCCAAGTTAATAAGTGATTCATCACTACTAAAGGTATCAGACGCTAGAGTGGATATCAGAGATTCTGAGACTGAGGCATTTGAATTGATTGTTGTTGAACTATTAGTCGAATCAGATATCAACAAATTAAATGCACTATTATTATCTGTGAAACTGCTAATATCACCTGAGTAATTAGAGAAAGTTTGAGCAAACGTACTAGGATTACTTTCAGAATATAGAAAGGTGGTAAAAGTTGCACAGATTATCCCCATTAATACGTAACATGGAAAACGCGTATCTTCTTCTAGATTAAATAGATTTAGAACTTTCATTTGTATGTTGAAAGCAAAATGGCTAAAATATTTTTCTTTAAATATCTAAAATACTAATGGGTGTAGATTCCTAAACTCGTGAATATGGTTGGATAATCCAGATGAAGTAGGTATTCAATCCTCGATAATTTAAACTGCAAGCGTTAGCGGTTGCGTAAATGCTATGAATCAAAGATAGGTACTATTCACATTTCGTCCTATTCATTACATCTACCATAACAAGGACCCAAACATCTTATTCTGGCCCTTAAGAGGTCTACCAACTAATTAAAAGATAAGCGTTTAGATTATCCGGTAATAAAATACTTCATTACTCTTCGGCAATATATATGGACTCTTGTCGTGTCAATAATTTTCACGCTTTGTCTGAGTACAACTGCGACTATGATCAATTCTTTTGTGATTTAATAGATTCCAAGATTCAGCAAAAGTATAATATTCGAGAAATTAATTGTTAGATTACAAATAATTAGATCCTAGGTTTTGCACAAAAGACGCGTAACTAGAACTCTAAGGCCAGATTACAACTATGTTGAAGGCTAAGATCAATCTAGTCTATCACAAGATTATAATCATCGTGTATAGTTAAACCGGGTTGACTGCGGTTATGTTTAATCTTTAAAGATAATTACAATAACTGCTTTCTCATTCTAGTGTCGTATCATACTCAAAGTTGATCTTATTTTGGCAATTTCTTCATCTGTACACTAATATCTTCCTCATGTTTGACACACTCGGGTAAACTTTCAAAAGTCTGAATTTGGGTTATCACTAAATCACTTTCCAGACAAAAGTTATGGAAAGGCTCTAAGAAATGACAAGGGTCATTATTCCTCTTTTTTGTATCCGGTTGTTCTAGCTCCTATTAAACATGGTACTTTGTATTCAATCAGGTTCATTTTCCTATAGTCATCGAACTAATTATAAAACACCTACATGTACCAAATCATCAGTAGGTGGTAACATAACTCCACTTAATCCAGGATTACAGACGCCTGTAGTTATGCTAGAAAAACTCAGTTAGGTTTTAACTGAAAAATTGAATTGTTTATTCGTTAATTGATAAATTCAAAGAAATAGAATACTAATTTATGCTCAAAATATTAATTTGAGAGCATTTTGAAAATGCACATGTATAATTGTAACAAGAATAAAATTGTATATACTGGAATGTTATTTGTAGGTCTTTTGAGCGTTTTGATATCTGGACAATCGGCAGCGGCTCAAATGGTAGTTAATGATGATAACCTAACTTTGCGAAAGACGGCCTCATCTGTACCTGGTGTGCCATCACCTGGAAATGAAGATCATCAAATTGTCTTGGCCTTACCCCTTGTTGGAGACGACAAGATTTGGGTTGGAACAGTATCGTGGATTTCAAGTGAACCTATTGAGGTTGGATTCTTAATAGGACACAATCAAAGTGCAGAGGATAAAGAGCATAGCATGGTGAAAACTCTAAAAGTTAGCAATACCAGCAACACTATTTTTGCCTCCACGAATCTGACTGGTTCCACCCCTGACTTGACTTTTGGAAGTATGGACTTTGCCGTTGACCAATTAGTATTTCATTCTATCAATAACGCAAAGTTTACAGTGACATACGCACTGGATGCCATCGCTAAAGAGATAACTGATAACTAGTAATGGTATCAATAGCTAATGCAATAAAATTTGAATCTGGCAGGTTCAAATCTCGCACTTCACACCTCATTGTATTTTTTTATTACGTGCCTATCAGCACAGAATAGGAATTCCTCAAAGATCGAATAGCAGTTTATCGATAGTGAAAGACATTGACAAGATCCTTCATATCTCGTAAAGCCTTTCATATAATCAGCATTAGACTAGGACCCAAAGCAGTCTTTAGAAAATTGGGCCGTTACTGTATGAATCGTAAATCGTATACGGAAAAGGCCTTTCGAGGAGCCAAAGTTGATGGTAAATAAGCAGATAATAGGATGCTCCGGCCGGGATTTGAACCCGGGATCGTCGCCTTGAGAGGGCGAAATGCTTAGCCGGATTGTGTGGCTCGTATTAGCCTCTACACCACCGGAGCTTTCTGTATTTTTTATTAATTTCAGAGGGTTATTAATATAATACTCTGGGAGATTGCCATTTCTTTCATTTGAATCAGGTTTAGCAGGGTAAGTTTTACCTCCATTACGAGAGTATTTTTTGTTTGGGGAAATTATTTTTATTTCCTTACTGAAATTAGTAAGATCTGATAATTTATAATCGATTCCCCCCATCTTACTATATTTGGTAAGATGAGCTGCATGAGGAGGTAGAGAGCTTAACAAGGGTAATTCCTTATCAATAAAGGTCGTAAGTTTCCTCTTAATAATTGACTTCAGCTTATATTCATAAGACTTTGATACACGTTTATGGCCCTCAAGGTATCGAACCTCGGCCTTTGAGAGAAGTGACATAGAGCGTTATTGACAGCAGCAAGTTAAAAGATCTTTCGCATGTCTAAATCAAATATAAATATAGATTGCGATTCTGACTGTATTTAATTATTAGGTTGAGTTAAACTATGAATTAAACTTGTCATTTGTGAGAATATGCGTAAATCACATAAATGCATTAAATTACCAACGCTGTGGTTTATTTTAATAATTGTAATCGCGAATTACAAATTTTTTATCGAAAAATAAAGGTAAAATAATTCTTTACATCACAGTTAAATACAATGACTTACAATAATAGATATGTCCACCCTAGCGTCAGTGATGGTAGTGGACGATGAAGAGGAACTCGCAAATCTTTTTATGAAATTGCTAAAAGGGTCTGGTTTTAATTCTGTTTCTTTCACCGATCCACTTCTAGCCCTTAAACACTTTAGTCAAAATCCCCAAAAATATTCGCTTGTTCTGTTAGATTTAAGAATGCCGGGTCTCAATGAGATAGAGCTTGCAAAAAGAATTAAAGGATATGACTTTAATGTCAAGATTCTTCTTATTACTGGATTTTTTGATGAAGAATATATCAAAAGTGATGAGCTAAGAGAATCTGTAATATCAGATGTGATGCAAAAACCAATCAAATTAAGAGAATTAAAAACCCATTTAAATGAACTTTGTAGGGTGCACTGAATGAAGACTATTTTATCCGGCGGGGTTGACGAATCCGACGTACAAATACTGGACTTGCTGATTCAAAATCAGAACAATAAGCATATATCAACTACTCTAAAAATTCCGCTTTCAACAGTACAGCGAAGAGTAAGAAAGTTAGTTGAAAAGGGTTTTGTTACTTCCAATAATTATATTGATTATACCAAATTTGGGTTTAAATCAGGATCTCTTCATATATATCTTAAAAATGGAAATGTTGATACCGTACTAGAGAAGATTTCTAAACTAAAAGGAGTTACTTCAATTGAGGTTCATATAGGGAATTCAGACATTATTGCTGGGATAGCATATAAGGAAGGACGTGATCTTTTTGATATAATTGTCAGAATAAAAAAAATGGAAGGAGTAGACAGAATTGTCTGGTCAGAGCGCATCTATGAGTATCCCATCATAGGTAACAACATTTCACTTTTGGAACTAGAATCAATCAAGCAGGATTGATACAATTCTATTCTCATTACAAAGTCAATATCTTTAACATAGATGAGATATTAAATTAAATGCTGGATTTGGGATGTTCACCTTGAGGAACTATTATTGAACTAAGATGATATTTTTACGTTAAATCAACCAATTTCTAATTCTTACAGTCTGGATTGTAAATTCTAAACACATTAGAGAGAAATAATACTCTTCAAATTTAGAATATCAATTGAACTATTTTATTACAGTATTAAATACTATAACAATAATTTATCAAAAATGTTATATAGTCAGTCCAAGTCAATAGAGTTATTGAAATGAATTCTCATCACAATGATGTAATTAATAATATTCAAAATGGTGAGTTAATTATTAAACCAAAAAAAAGACTAAAGAATATGCTTGTCTGTTTTGTTCATGGGTGTTTGTCTACTCCAGTAGCACGATGTATTCTCTGTTCCAAATTTTCTTGTTATTCACATATTCAGTCGTGCTTTCAGAATCACCCAAACGAAATCGAGATTATAAATTAAGTCAAGTTGAGAACAAAGACCGCTGAAAAATTGCCCAAGATTAAAATAAATTTATATTTACAATGATTTTTTTGAATACAAGCATGAAAGTCTAGGGCGTCTGTGATTTATCTCTGAATTATATTTGTTAGATTCATATAGTAATCGATGATTATATATGGAATTTTAAGATTCAATAAAGATTAAAGGATCAACATCGTTTCCTTAAACTTGAAATTTGGTGTAAACATACCAAGTTATCATTATTTTATTATTCACTGATTAAACTTTGTATGAGTTTAAATATCATGTTATTTAAAAAAGTATAATAATGGTGAAATGACTTGTTTGTAAATTTCGTTCATCAGCCAGTTAATCGTTCAGAACGTATTATATCAGAAGAAAAAATAAAACTAGGTTCTCTTTATCACTATGAAAATCAACAAGAAAGTAAAAACAGGCATTGCCTTGAATCAACCGAAGGTCAATCTAAGAAAGAAATTGAGAAGGTAGCTGTCGAGAAAAACAATAATAATTGTAGTAATCAGTCATCAAAAGAAGTAAAGCAAACACGAATTTTGATTGCAGAATCAGAACCCGAATTACTCACATTATTTAAAACATACCTTGACTCGTTAGGTGTACAATCGGTCGCAGTTGATAATGCTGATGAATTCCTCTCCGCATTTCTTCAAAGCAAAAATGAGGGTAAAGACTATGATGCTATACTACTAGACACCCACCTGAAAGGGAAAAAGGGTTTGGACGTTGCAAAGAAAATACGAGAAAATAATAAAAGACAAAAAATACTCTTGGTTACAACTAGTATGAAAGATCAGTTACCAGTGCATGAATTGCAATCTGCAGCTATCGATGAAAAAGACATCCTTGTAATGCCATTTGCACTTTCCAAATTGTATAAATTGTTAATAAATAATACTATACTTTCCTAATCACGTGACTTTGTATTTCTGTTTTCATACCCTGACTTGATTTGTTTTCTTCATACGGCAAAATCATTGTCGCTGTATTGTTATATAATCAGCAATCGCATAAAGATTGGAATTAGGTAGTTAGCGTTTATTTCCTCAAAAAGGATTCAATTTCATCAATATACTCTTTTATGAAATAACTAATACAGCTGATTTCCTTAATGTTAAATTCAGTTTCTTCTAGTAGTCTCTTTTTTAAAGTATCAAATAATTTGTCTAATCTGTTTGGATAACCAACTTTAACACTAAATTCTCCACCAACAAAGATAATCTCTAGATACTCTTTAGTTCCTATAATTTGATAAATGCCTAGGCCTCTTAAATAACCGTCAACTCTTATTCTGAGTTGCTTAATGGAGTCGATTATGAATGCATTATCTTTTAATTCTGACATTTACTTTGTCACCTCCTCTTTAGATTGCTCAATTAATTTTCCAATTACTGAATTGAAAGAATCACCAGTCTGACCCAATTTCTTAAGTGCGTTATAATTATGAGTCAATCAGAATTTGTTTGTAACGTTTGTTACTACTAAACATAATATATGTATTACATTGATATTATATAAGTATTACTCACCATTAGTAATATAGCAAGTACAGAAGTAGATTTCGTCTCACCATTTTTTA
>QCWC01000061.1 GCA_013114705.1 Candidatus Nitrosocosmicus sp.
TCTGTAGTGGCTAGTATAATCCGATACGATACTATATTCTAGCATGGTCGCAATAGGACTAAATTAAACCAATTATTTTCGTCAGAGAAGATTTTCTCAACCATGAATCCTGATCTTGATGCTAATTTTTCAATTTTCGCTTTGTCATATTTATACGAATTCTCCGTATGTATTGTTTCTCCCTCCAAGATAGGAATTGACTCTTTATTTCCAGTAATGTTGATCCTTTGATTCAATTTAGACCTTAAATGCATTTCGATCCTGTTTTCTTCGGTATTATAAAAAGCATAATGATCAAAATTCTTTAATACAAAATTACCATCTAGTTCCTTATTTATTCGATTTAGCAAATTTAGATTGAACTTTGATGTATATCCAGCTTTATCATTATAAGCTTGTTCAATCAAATGAACCTCTTTTACCAAATCAAATCCAATTAAAAGAAAGTCTTTATCATGCATATTAATTCTAATTTGCTTTAAAAAATCTCTGGCATCTTCTGGCTCAAAATTACCAATACTTGAGCCGAAAAATACGATTAATCTTGAAAAAGTATCAAAACTAATATTGTTCTCAAATAGTAAATTGTTACACTGTTTAATACCGTTTATATAATCTTCCGGAATGCCCCTAATAATTAGATTCCTATTTAAGGATTCAAGATCCGTCACTATTGTGTCTAGAAAATTTATTGAAATATCTATTGGAAAGTAAAATAATTTTTCTTGCCTTTTCAAGATTTCATCAAACAAATATCGAGTTTTTTTTGAGCTACCACTTCCAAGTTCAATCAACACTATCTCTTTTGAAATATTTTTAATTATGTCATGTGAATTATTTTTTAAGATTCTTATCTCAGTACGGGTTGGGTAATATTCTGGTTGTTCTGTTATGTACTCAAATAATTGAGAACCTAACGCATCATATAGATATTTTGACGGCGTAGACTTCTGATCAGTCTTGCTTAATCCTTTTAAAATATCATTTCTAAATTCATCGTTATTGTTATCCAAATACAAATTTTACTAGATCTTTTGGAATAGAGTATAAAAATTTTTGTAACAGCTGACTTTATATTGCTTTTTGTTTTAATAAATTTTGCAAGACCAATGATTTTTACTTTTTCTTATACCGGTATTCATTAAGCTTTATGAGACTATTATACGACCCAAAAATCTCGGGATCTACTTTATCTAGTAAACTTTCCTCATCATTTTCGTCGATAGAACCAAACTCTCTGATAATTTCGTATCTTGAGGTTCTTTGAGCAGGAATTTTTCCACTCGCCCTAATCAATTTTCGCATATCAAGTGGCTTCATGAATTGTCCGTATTGTGATCCGGCCGCAGTAGAAATGCTCTCATTTATTAAACAACCACCAAGGTCATTAACCCCGGCATTCAAAAGTATTTGAGATAATTTCGGCCCTTCTTTTACCCAGGAAACCTGGATATTATCAATAAGATTATTGAAAAAAATACGAGATATCGCATGCATTTTCATTATTTCCATCCCATCAGCACCTTTTCTAATCCCCTTTACCAAGTTATGTTCTGACATCGGGGCCTCGTTATGTATGAAGCTCAGAGGTACGAATTCTGTAAATTTTCCTGTTTCTTTCTGGATTTTTCTGATAATATCAAGATGAGTCGCAATATCACTGTAGGTTTCAATATGACCATACATTATTGTAGATGTGGTAGGGATATCTAGCATGTGAGCGGTAGTAATTACTTTGATCCAATCTTCGACTTTTATTCTCCCGGGCGATATTTTATTTCGTACCTCTTTTACCAGGATTTCGGCAGAGGTTCCAGGCAAACTGCCCAATCCTGCTTCTTTTAACATTTTTAGATAGTCCTCTATTGTAGTATTTGATCGACTAGAGCCGTACAATATTTCCTCTGGAGAAAATGCATGGATATGAATATCGGGTATCGCCATCTTAATGGCCTTGCAAATGTCGATATAGAGCATGCCGTCCATGTTTGGTGGCAATCCTGCCTGTATGCAGATTTCAGTAGCGCCCAAATTCCAGGCCTCTTTGGCACGTCTGACAATTTCCTCAATGGGTAACATATAACCTTCCTCCATCCTAAAATCTCTGCTAAAAGCGCAAAAGCCGCACTGTTTTACACATACGTTGGTAAAATTAATATTTCTATTTATAACATAAGTAACTTTGTCGCCATTTTTTCGAGATCTTAATTCATCTGCAACCAGAGAAATTGCAGTCAGGTTAGAGCTTGTCGATTCAAATAATTGAATAGTTTCCTTTGTAGTTATTTCTTTATTATCTAAGACCTTATCTAAAATGGAGGAGATTTCAGGGTCTAGATTTTTAAATAATTTTTCAATACTCATCTTTAATATTGTCCTCTTTGACCAAACCGTAATTATCTACAAGTGGTTCTATATAGCCTTTCAGTGAAGGATCCACAAACTTAGTTTGTAACAGAGGATCTATAAGATATTGTGGATACAATGGTAGCCTAGCTCGCAATACATATCCCTTATTTGATGTCGTTTCTCTTAGTTCTTTAATGGTTGGCCAAGGACATTCAGGGTTTACATAATCCGGAGTCAATGGAGATACTCCGCCCCAGTCGTTAATACCAGCATCTAGGTATCTAGCATAAATACTAGGACTCAAATTTGGAGGTACCTGAACACTAATATTTTGAAGAATAAGTCTAGCAGATGCAACACATCTCAAAAAATATGTAAAAGTAGGAGAATTTGAATACTCCATAGGGGTACCCACTTTTGGTAAAAAATTTTGCATTATTACTTCTTGAATATGGCCGTATTTTTTGTTGATCTCATTTATCAAGATCAAAGAGTCGATAATCTCCTCGAAACTTTCACCAATTCCAATTAATAGTCCAGTAGTAATAGGAAAATTTAGTTCGCCAGCTGCTATGAGTGATTTCATTCTTACTTTAGGTATCTTACTGGGCGCTTTTTCGTGTGCCTCTCCCGCATTAAGAAGTCGATCACTAGAACTCTCAAGCATCAAACCAAGACTTACGTTTGTTGACTTTAAGTTTGCCATTTCGCTTTTTGTAAGAGATCCAGCATTTGTGTGTGGTAACAAACCTGTTTTTTTAAGTATCTGTTCGCTTAGATCAGAAATTAATTCGCTTAGATTTTTATGGCCTAGGTTATTAAGCCAGGTTTTGGCCTGCGGGTATATTGTTTCAGGTCTTTCTCCAGTTACGATCAATGCTTCAGTACATCCAGCACGTCGACCTGCTTCGGCTATTGCCAATGCTTGTGCAGGTGAGAGCATTACAGCCCCTGAATCATCAGGCTCTTTCTTATAAGTACAATAAGAACATGAATCCTTGCATAGATTGATAAGATTAATAAACACCTTTCTTGAGTAGGTAACAATCCTAGAATCTGAATTAAACTTGCTTCTGGCAGAAGAGGAAAGGGATAACAAATCTTTCATATTGCAATCATATAAAAAGGCGGCTAATTCGTCCTTGTCGTCAAATGAATTTCTTTCTGAAAATTTTAGCGCAATCTCTGAATTTTTGAATTGAGTATCATCAACTGGACCAGAGTACTTTTCTATATTGCCAGAAAGAGCCATTATTTTCACATTAAATAAGATTATTGAACATTAAAGCATTGCTACGTGCGAAACTATTGATCTTTCTATTTTATTCCTGATTAACAAAATTTTGAATACAGGTACCTGATATAAAATATTTTAATCCCTTAACCTATAGTATAATTGAATATGGCTGCCACATTGACCAAAGACGTAGATATTAGCGATGAAAACCCAAATCTTCAGGCTAAAAAAATTAGAATTCTTGTTACCAAGCTTGGATTAGATGGTCACGATCGGGGTGCACTTGTGATCTGCAGAGCCCTAAGGGATGCAGGAATGGAAGTAATTTACTCTGGTCTTTTTTGTACTCCTGAACAAGTAGTAAAAACAGCTATAGAAGAGGATGTGGACGTAATTGCAATGAGTTTATTAAATGGCGCTCACCTGACTTTATTTCCGAAGGTATCTCGTCTGCTCAAAGAGAAAAATATTGATGATATTTTGTTAGTTGGAGGAGGAGTGATTCCAGAGTCAGACAAAGGCGAACTGGAAAAATCGGGTATTACTGGAAATTTTGGTCCTGGAACTTCCTTGGATATCATAATAGATCACATATTAAAGAATGTGAAAAAATGAGTGCGAGTTCAAAATTTCCAGGATTTTACGCTAATATCAATTTACATTTTCACCAGGCCACATCATTTTTCTTAGATCTTTACCTACTTTTTCGATTTCGTGATTCTCTAACTCCGAAAGCATTGTTTCAAAAGTGGTTTTCCTATCTTTTTTGTAATTGCTGACCCATTCGTTAGCAAATTGACCTGACTGGATCTCGTTTAAGACCTCTTTCATCTTTGATT
The DNA here is from genome assembly GCA_013114705.1 of Candidatus Nitrosocosmicus sp. Taxonomy (GTDB): domain Archaea; phylum Thermoproteota; class Nitrososphaeria; order Nitrososphaerales; family Nitrososphaeraceae; genus Nitrosocosmicus. The sequence continues at coordinate 4,426 of QCWC01000061.1, forward strand.
TCGAAGTTTCATCGATTACTCTTTTACCTCTAGTTAATCCACCATATCTTGCGGTTTCACTGACTCTGTTATACATGCCAGTGATTCCGTATTTTTGAATTAAATCTACTATTAGTTTTAATTCGTGGAGGCACTCAAAATAGGCAATTTCTGGTTTATATCCTGCTTCGATGAGAGTTTCAAACGATTTCAAAATCATTTGATGAACTCCACCACAAAGATCAACCTGTTCGCCAAACCAGTCTGTCTCGACTTCTTCTCTAAAATTGGTTTCCAAGACTCCAGGTCGAGTACTTCCAATGGATTTAGCTAGAGCTAGAGTCTTATCCCATGCTTTTTTGGTATAATCCTGGTGAACAGCTACCAAGGATGGAGTGCCAAACCCTTCTAGAAATAATTCTCTTACCCTTTGACCTGGTCCTTTTGGAGCAACCATTATGACGTCCACATTAGCGGGAGGCTCAATCCACTTCCAATGGATGGCAGCGCCATGTGAAAAACTAATTGTATTGTTTTCCGACAGATGTGGTAAAATTTCATTTTTAAAAGTGTTTTCTTGCTCCATGTCTGGTATTAGAATGTGTATAAGATCTGATTCTTTTACCGCATCATCAACTTTTAGGACACGGTGACCATCTGATATGGCCTTTTCCCATGTCTTGCCATTTGGTCTAAGGCCAACAGTCACCGACAGTCCAGAATCTTTCATATTCGAAGCTTGTGCAGCTCCTTGAATGCCATATCCTATTACCGCAATCTTGACATCTTTTAGCGGTTCTAATGATACTTGATTATCTAGCCATCTTCTTATAGCCATAGGTTAAGAGGAATTTAGATTCATATATGTTCTTATTGATTGAGAGAACTCATAGTACAATAAAATATTCTAGCTAGTCTTTGCTTAGAAGTTTGTATAGTTTCCTGTATGATTCATCCAAGTCAATTTGAGATGCGATTTCTTTCTTAACACCAGTTACGTAATTTTCAAGATAATCTTTGTTTGTTCCCATTAGATGCGCAGATAAATCGTTATACAATTTTCCATATTTACGGATTGTAGATATTGATATTGGACTATTTAAGAAAAGTCCCGAAAATAGGGATGGATCATCTGTAAGAATACTTTCGCTTAGCATGGATTGAACTTTATAAGAGCTCCCAGAGATCTGTTTTAGAAATTTAAGATTTACCTTACTACTTTTTGCATCGTATTTGTTCAGTGTATCAATTAACATTCTTGAAAATACCAAATTTATAAAGTATATTAAGCTAATTACAATTGATACTAGGGAATCATGGTCTGTGGCATTATCCACTTTAATAACCCTAAATATCGGAAAAATCCTTTTTACTAGCTTGGTTCCGTTTGAGGTACTAAAACTTTCAATTGGCACATGCAAAATGATATTGTTATTAGAAAAGACAAGCGCTCCAGGTCCAAACATAGGATGTATGGAAATGAGTCTGAAATTTCTCTGATTCAGATAATACTTTCTCAACTTTTTATGGATTTTGTTTTTTATTGAAGAGACCTCTATGATAATTGTACCTGGTTCAATTAGTTTTATTAGTTTTCTGAATAGCCCGATAGTTATATCTGAAGGGGTACAAAAAACTATAATGTTACTTTGTCTTACAAAATCCGAAACTTGTTGAGAGCTGTAAACATTTTTACACATTAAACTGTCAACAAAATCTATTTTTTTACTATCCACTAGAAATATCTTGTCTAAATTCATATAATTATTACTAGTCGTTTTTTTAGTTGTCTTCGAGTGATCTTTATATTGATCACGTAGATATAAAAAGTAACGAAAAAACCACCCACCCATTCGCCCTCCGGCACCTATTATCAGGACATTAGACAACTAGATCACATTCGCTATAGCAATTAAACATTGATTTTGCTACTCTTTAAATCTTGCCGAGGGTTTCTTTAATCACTTCAAGTCCTGTTTTGATCTTTTGTGTTTCAATGCAGGTGGAAATGCGTATGAAATTAGAGTAACTTGAACCAAATCCACTTCCAGGTGCGACCGCTACACCATTGTCTAATAGGCTTTCGACAAGTTTCAAGTCCGAAATTTTTAGTTCTTTATTAATTCTTGCGAAAACATACATCGCACCATCTGGCACTACATATTCAAATGGCAAATTTTTCAACCCATTGCATACCAGTTCTATTCGTTCCTTCATTATCCGACGGTTAATTTGTGGATCCGAATTAAGCGCAAGAGAAGCACAATATTGCATGGGTTCGGCCACTGATGTTAATGCTAAAGCCTGAATATTTATTAATTTATTAATGATATTTTTATCCGCCGAATAAGCGAAACCTACCCTGAATCCAGTCATGGCAAAAGTTTTTGAAAATGAACTTACCAAAATGGCTTTCTCGTAACCAAAATTGATAATACTTTCAAATGGTCTGTAGGCATAATTGGAGTATACCTCATCACTTAAAAGATAGAGATTTGATTTTGATGCCAGTACTACTATTTTCTTTAGAGTTTCTTTTGAAAGGATTTTACCAGTCGGATTATTGGGATAATTTAAACAAATGATTTTTGTATTAATGTTTATCTGGTCCTCTATATCATTCAAATCAGGTTCCCAGCCATTTTCCAAATTTGATTTCACTGTCCTCGTTTTCACTCCTAGATAATTCGCACAATCGTGACAAGCTGGCCAGGCAGGTTCTATAACTATGATTTCATCACCAGGTCTAAGTAACGAAGAGAAAGTTATAAAAATACCGAATCTACCACCTGGGGTAACTATAATATTCTTTGGATTTACAAAATTATCATGTTTCTTACTTTCTGTTTTCTCTGTAAAAAAAGTTGTCAAGTATTTGGACAAACGTTCACGAAGTTCTGCGATCCCTGCTGCTTGAGTATAATGAAATTTTCCAGAGTCATAAATATTGCTCAACTCATTTCGAACTTCCACAGGGGGTGGAAAATCTGGTTCTCCAACCTCCATATGTATGATGCTTTTTCCGTTAGCCTCCAGGGTTTTCGCGAAATTAAAAACATCTAGATGAGACCTAATTTTTGGTCCTTTGCCTTCTAAACTAGAATTGTCTAGATAAGTTTTATTTTTTACGTCTACTTTAATACTATTTTTTTTAATATTGCCAGACGTGTTGTTGAGGTTATTATTCACTTGATTCAATTTTTTCATTCTTTCAATATTTTGGATCCTAACTGCTTCGGTAATTAGCAAATTCACGACTCTACCTGTAAATTCAGGGTCAAGACTAAAGTTTTTTGAATTATCTAAAACGTGACTTTTTACACCTAATTCGGCTTTATCGTCTACAATATCTAAATCCAATATTGTTTTAATTTCTCCAATTTTTTTGGCAAGCTCCATCCTTTGACTTATCAAACCCAGTATTTGGTTTGTTATTTGTTTCATCTCGTTTCTTAACTTGTCAACTTCATCCAAAGACATGATGTTCAATCACACCCTATTTGAGAACTCTTGGAATCAAATTGGCTTTGATACAACTATCCAGCAGTAGGATTCCTGCAATACTGTCAACCACAGGTGGAGCCCTTGGAACAACACAGGGATCATGCCTTCCAGTCACAATCAAATCAGACTCCTTCATCTGTTTAAGGTCTACTGTTTTTTGAGTTTTCGGAATTGAGGCAGCAGGTTTAAACGCTATTCTAAATACCAAGGGCATTCCATCAGTAATTCCGCCTAGTATCCCACCCGAATTGTTGGACTTGGTCATTATGGAGCCATCATCTTTATTTATGATAAATGAATCGTTGTTTATCGACCCTCTTAACTTTGTACCCGAAAAACCACTTCCAAATTCAACCCCTTTTACAGCAGGTATACTAAACATACCTTTTGATATTTCAGACTCTATTGACTCAAAAATTGGCTCACCCAACCCCGCTGGGACTCCACTGACAATGCACTCTATTATTCCACCAAGCGAATCGCCATCCCTTCTTGCAGATATTATCTCCTCTTTCATTTTAGCGGACACTGATTCATCTGGACAACGAACGTCATTCATATATCTTTCAGACATTAGTGTGCTAAATGAAATATTTCGAGTATCCAATTCTATATTTCCAATTGATTTTGTATAGCTGACAATTTCAATGTCAAGATAATTTTTCAAAATTTTTAATGCGATTGCCCCTCCCATAACAATAGTTGCCGTTAGTCTACCTGAAAACCTGCCGCTTCCCCTATAATCATTAAAGCCGCCATACTTGATAAATCCAGTGTAGTCTGCATGACCAGGTCTGGGTTTTGTTCTAAATTCCTCATATGATCTTGAATCCGAATCGGTATTCCAAATCAACATGCAAATGGGTGCTCCTGTAGTATAACCCTCAAAAACGCCTGACAAAATGTTAACTGTATCAGACTCCTTTCTCTGTGTTGTGATACTAGATTGACCGGGCTTTCTCAAATCAAGCATTGGTTGGATATCAGCCTCTGATAATTTTAGTCCGGCAGGACAGCCGTCTACTACCGCTCCGATACACTTGCCATGACTTTCTCCAAAACTTTGTAAAGTAAAATTATTACCAAGTATGTTTGATGGCATGATTAAAAACCATTTCTAAACTCTGATATATTATTATTCTTAGAACTTTATATCGGAGACAAGGGAGATAAAGGAAAATAAACCCATTTTCATATCATGACTTTAAAAACTGGATGTCAGCTCCCAAGTCTTTTAAATCATCAACAAATTGCGGATAAGAAACATCAACAGATTCAGCACCTTCCACAATTGAATTTTCTGTTGCCAGGCCCGCAATTGCAAAGGCCATGAACAACCTATGATCATTGAAAGATTCGACACTAGTGCTTTTTATCTGTGCTGGCGGTTTTATTCTTATAGAATCTACTTTCTCGCTTACAGAGGCGCCAAATCTGGAAAGTTGTGTGGCAACATTAGCAACACGATCGGTTTCTTTGAATCTCGCATGTGAAATGCCCTCGATTTGAGTCTCACCTGTTGCGGCCAATGACAAAATTGCCAAAACTGGTAAAAGGTCAGGTGTTTTGGTCAAATTAAAATTACCTCCTTGCAGCCTGGAATTACCATTTACTTTAACCCATCCATTTAGCCTGTCAACATGTATTTGGCCTCCCATTTCCCTTATGATATCAACTATGGCCATATCTCCTTGAGGCATATCAAAATTCAAACCGGTTATTGTCAGTTCCCCTTGGGACAAATATGCTGAAGACATTAACAAAGCTGCCGCAGAAAAATCACCGGGAACAACAAATTTCTCAGCACGATACTCCAGATTGGGGGAGATAAAATATTCTTCTGTTATTTGATTACCAACATCTTGCACCAATTTTCCAGAACCCTGCCGATTTGAATCTATTGATTCAATATTTTTTCTTTCGTGTTGAATATCTACTCCAAAGCATTTCATAACGTGAGTTGTTGAATCAATGTAGGGTCGTGATACTTGATTTCCCAATACTTGAATAGTGATGCCCTTTTTTGAAAAAATACCAGACAGAAGCAAAGAAGAGATAAACTGGCTAGAAATCTGACCGCTTATTTGAGCAATACCTCCTCCAATTCCACCGCCTTGGACAATAACTGGCGGCAAATAACTCGGGGTAGCAGAAAAACAGTTTACCCCTAATTGGTTAAGTGCTTTTATCAGATCTTCCATAGGTCTTTTTCGCAAACTATCATCTCCAGTTAATATACTATAACCTCGGGGTACAAGAGCACATGCGGAAGTTAGCAACCTAATTGTAGTGCCCGAATTATCTGCTTGCAGAACATCATTGGGCGTCAAAAGACCGTCACGCCCGCCCTTACTATTAACAGTAACATTAGTACTATTCTCCTTTAAATTGTTTGATAATCCAGTTAGCTGTAGGTCAACTCCTAACATTTTGCAACAATTCAAAGTTGCCCTAGTATCTCTAGAGAGTAATACATTATTCAGCATTGATCTTCCCGATGCTAGGCTTGAAATAACGACTGCCCTGTGACTATAACTTTTACTGGGGGGACATTGAATTATCCCAGATAAAATTGACTTTTTTACACTAACTTTCATTATCGCAACCTGTCTTAATTACTAATCACTACATTGGCATCACTAAAATGATTCAAGATATACAATTCATATTTTTCATGTTTCTGGCCTAATAAATTTTTTGATCATTCTTTGGTCGATTTCCCAAACTCTCCTGAGCTCACAAAAAATGGGATAAATTAACTTGGCAATACTACTTTTTTTTGGATTCGCTGCATCTTATTTTAAAAATTTTTTGATAAAACCAAAACAGCTTTTGAGCCAAATAGCAAGTGTAGATTTTCATAATATGCAATTAGTATTGTTCAAGGAATAGTTTTAATATCTTCGCAGCGGGCATGCCATGATCATTTGCTTATCACAATTAATCATTCAAACTCGCCGAAATTTCTAAAAATTATCC
>QCWC01000062.1 GCA_013114705.1 Candidatus Nitrosocosmicus sp.
TGATGCCGATTTTACCTATTGATAGTGGAAGATATGGAACAAAAGAAATGAAGACTATTTTTGAGGAAGAAACAAAACTACATTATGAATTGACCTTCGAAGCTGAAGTAGCCAACGCACAAGCTAAACTAAACATGATTCCAAAAGCAGCAGCAGCCGATATAAAAAATGTAGTTTTGTCGAATAGAATTACAGTAAAAAGAGTTAAAGAATTAGAAAGTGTAAGTGATCATGATATAGCGGCAATAGTTGAAGCAATCAGCGAATTATGCTCGGAAAGATCTAAACCGTGGGTTCATTACGGATTAACAAGTAATGATGTAGTAGATAGCAGCACTTCCATGCAGATGCGAGATGTATTTAGAATTATTGAAACAAAATTACAACAATTGATAAAAGAATTGCTGGATAAAGCGAGAAAATATCAGGATTTGCCTTCAGTGGGTAGAACACATGGACAACATGCCAGCATCACTGCATTTGGACTCAAATTTGCTATTTGGGCAAACGAGTTACTAGATCATTTGACGAGAATTAACGAAGGTAAAAAAAGATTCTTGTTGTGTAAGACCTTGGGGGTAGTTGGAACAGGTTCATTGATGAGAGAGAAAGCGCTCGAAGTTCAAAAAGTCGTCGCAAATGAATTGGACCTATTTCCTACAGAGGCCGCTACTCAAGTAATTCAAAGAGAAAGGTATGCGGAGATGATGTTCATAATTACGCTTGTATCTTCCACCCTTGATAAAATGGCTATTGAAATTAGAAATTTACAACGAACTGAAATTGATGAGGTTCAAGAATCATTTAAAAAAGGACAAATGGGGAGTAGTGCAGTACCAGTAAAAAGAAACCCTATAAAGAGTGAAAGGATTTCTTCTTTGGCCAGAATTATTAGATCAAATCTGAATGTTTCTTTAGAAAATATTGCATTATGGCATGAAAGGGATCTATCAAATTCTGCAAACGAGCGTTTCATAATTCCAATGGCATCTATTTTAATCGACGATATGATAGGTGCGATGGTAAAAATCATATCGGGATTGAAAATAAATACAGACAAAATTCAAAAGAATATTGAATTAACAAACGGTCAAATATTTGCAGAGTTTGTTCTTCAAGGATTGATATTAAAGGGTCTTCCAAGGTTTAAGGCATATAGGAGTATCCAATCCATAGCCTTTAATGCAGTAGAAAATCACAAGCATTTTTATGATGCACTAATAGGTGAACCTGAAATCACTGATAATATTAGCAAAGAGGAACTAAAAGTTATCTTTAATCCTCAAACTCAGCTTTCAGCTTCAAAGAACATTATAAACAATGTTGAAAATAAGGCAAGAAAGATGGATGTTTACTAGTTCCCTATACCTCTGGTCTTTGTTTCCTATCATATTGATGATGTAGCTTTTGACCTTGACCTAATAATGATAATAACAGCTAGTCACTTTATTCTTAGCATTAAAGCAGAGATCTTAAAAATAACATTCATAAAATAGAAAGAGGGATAAATTAAATTAAATATCAATAAATGGAAAATTAGACGGTGCCCGATTTCCAATTGGGTGTGGAGTTAATTGACTGTAGAAGGTAATTCTACTATAAAGTCTAAAAAATGGACATTTAATCTATCTCATTACGATTATGCTGCATATTTTTTTATTGCTTTATCTTTTACCTCTATGATTAGCACAGGTATATTTGCCATCCCACTATTGTCTGACCTTTTTTTGAATGAGAAATTTGATTGGAACAAGGATTGGATAAATTTGTTATTTTCGATTACCAGTGCATTGGGGTGTGTATGGGGTCTGATGGCGCACACACAGTTTGAGTATGGTACTAAATTAGTCAGAGATACATGGCACGCTAGTCGTAAATTGGACCCGCTCATCGGAGAATATGATTGCGAAACCTTGAATCCAGAAACAAACCAGCCAGAAGAAGGTTATGCATATCACCGTTTGGTAGATTTCTGGGACAGAGAAAACGAAGTACCGCATTGGCTCGATAAGGGTAAATATTGGAAGATGCTCTTAGAGTTACAAAAAATAAACAAGAATGTAAAATTGCAAGTAGTAAAGGATGCCAGCCTCTCATTTAATAAAGGAAAAGGGAACGTTATCATAATAATACGATATACCAATAATATAGGGTCGATGTCTAGGAACACAAGATCATTAGTAGACGATAATTCAATCACAGTTTTTAAGGTCATGATACCACAGTGGCTGGTATTAAATACAGAATACAAGAGATTTAATATGTTCTCTCAGGCAGAAATAAATACAATAACGAATAAAATATCTAACGTTAATAAGAACATTCCCCAAATAATTGACGAAATCCTATTTAAAGAAAAACCCGTACTTAAGAATACAGGAAATATACTCACATCTTTCTATACTTATTTAAACAAAAGTCTCCCAATACGAATAGTATATAACAAAGCAAAAGATATCCTTCCTGGTGCCAAAAAGAGACAAATTCAATATACAAATGAAAATTTGTCGGGTTTAACTTTAGACTACTTAATCGAATCAATTCTAATAAAATCAAAAGCAGTGGGAATCAATGAAATGTCCCTTGATAAACTGCATACATTGACAGAGTTCCTAAAAAAAGAGTATGAAAAGCTGGGTTTGGGGGAAGGCTCAAGTGAATATCACAACTTACACCATTCACTAGAGGTCACGTATATGAGCCTCAATATGTTACCAAAGGAAATACATGGATATACCATCACTAGTAAAGACTTTGAAATAATGGTGGTAGCTGCTTTGCTGCATGATTACGATCCTGTAATTGGCACATCTCATTATGAATTAAGATATTCAAGAGTACCTACAGTTTCAAGCACCATAGAGGAATTAAAGAGAACAAGAATTCATGATGCATATTTTATGTTGACAAATAATGAATTCATCAGATTTTTCAGAAAATATGAGTCTCCATTATTGCCTCCGCAGGAGTTCGCAACTACGCATCCAGAAATGCTGGCAGACAGAAAAGTCAATGTCGAAAGCAAAATAGTTGAAGCTCTAATCTGGAGAACAGATTATCCCTTTAACCAGAAGGCTTATAACAGTTTTAATCAGTTGCTAAAGGAAATAGATAGTGAAGAGATTTCGGTAGAAAAAATCAATTTGATCGCAGAAATTCTATCACTCTCAGATTTATCGGTAACATATTTAAGTTCAGACCCTCTCCTAGCCTGGAACAGAGTAGTTAAATTATATGAAGAATTAGATTTTCCAATAGTTGAGGCAGTTTCTAGAACTGATAGATTTTTATCATTATTTTCAGAAGGTTCTCTATTTAAAGAAATCATAACAAGAAAGAATTTTCCAGACGTATTTAGGCAAAAATGGGATAATGTGTACCAATTTTTTCATGAAGGTAACCCAGCCAATAAAATAAACAATCTAATTTTAGATGCCAAAACAAAGTATGAAAAAATAAACATAGACGTAAAGACAAGTAGTTGTGATTTTTTAATAAATAATGCTCTAAAGAAAAGGAACGAATATTTCATCGGTATTGTAAAAGACAAAATAGAAATAATCAATACACAAGCAAAACTATCCGGTATTCAAATCAACAACTTGGAAATATTGCCCGGTAACAGCGAAAATATCCTTCCTTTTATAAAAGATAAATCTGTGGATAATTTCATAGTTACTATCTTTTATGATAAATCCAGAAAAACTGTGAATAAGGAAAGAATTTTGAAGAACTTGCTTCATTCTTATAGCTCAAAATTAAATCATGGCGGGACTATTCAGATTGTTGTAGACGATAATGTAGACTTTGAAAAAATAATTTCCCTCATACCAGCTCACGACTACAAGATACTTGAGTCAAGTGATACATTTTTGCCCAATTCAGATGGTTCAAGTAAACCTAACAATTTAAGGCGGGTCAAAGTAATTACCATTCAAAATTTACACCAAAATAACAGTAACAGCTATAATTAGTAGTTAAAAAACAAAAAGAAATAATAAAGAAAAGGACCATAGGAATACAATATAATTTTGGTTTATATTAAAAAATTAGATGTTTTTGGATTTAAATCATTTGGTTCAAAGAATATTTCTTTAAATTTTCAGAAGGGATTAATAGCAGTGACCGGTCCAAATGGGTCTGGAAAAAGCAATATCCTTGATGCCATTATATTCGCTCTAGGAGAGAATAGCCCAAAGGCTCTTCGAGTAGACAAGTTTCAGTCATTATTTCATGATAGTGATGCTAGTGATAACCCTCACAAAGTGGTAAAAGTAAGTGTAACATTTGACAATGAGGATAGAGGGATCCCAATAGATGACAATCTTGTTACCATTACAAGAGAAATGTCTGGAGGCAATACAGGTGAAAGTCAATATTATCTGAATAAGAAAAGGGTGTCAAGAAATAACATTCTAGAACTAATGGAAATAGTAGTAGCTTCCCCCAATAAGCTTAACATTGTTCAGCAGGGAATGATCACAAGGATTTCCGAACTCAATTCAGAAGATAGGAGAAAAATCATAGAAGATATCATCGGGCTATCGTATTTTGATGAAAAAAAAGATCAAGCCTATAAGCAACTGGAAGAATCAGACAGAAGGCTAGAAATAGCTTTGGCCAAAATGGGCGAGGTTAGAAACAGAATTGATGAGTTAGAAGAGGAAAGAAACTATCAACATAGATATTCGCAAATAGAATCAGAAATTAACAGGTTAAAGGCTATTAGATTATCTGGAAGTCTCAATAACCTAACAAATAAAATTGCAGAGTTTAAAGAAGAGCAAAAAAACAAGGAGGAGAAAAATATAGAAATTTCAAAAAAATTGGATGAATTAAGCTCACAAATTGAAAATGCAAATAAAGATAAGGAACAGTTTCTTATTCAAGCAAACGCCTCTACCAATGAGAAAATGATGCACGAAAAGAAACTGTCGGCGGCAAACTTCGAATATCAAAAGACAAGATCCGCTCTTAAGGAAGCAGAATATCATTTTAATCAGATTGTACAGAATGAAAAATCAAATAAGATTGAACAGGAAACACATCAGAAGAAAATTAATGAACTTCAGCTCCAACTCAAAAAGATCGAACCAGAAATCCGTTCTTTAGAAGAGACTCAAATTAATCTCAGAAATTCACTGGAGGCGAAAAATAAGCAATTTAATGAAATAAAGAAAACAACTTCGGATGATATAAATCAAAAGAATTTCTTGATAAATAGAATAAACAAATTGATACCTATAAAGGGCAAAATCGAAATAAACATTGCCAGATTAGAAGAGAACATTAAGAACGATTCATCAAAGATAAAAGAGAACGATTCACAAATATTTCAAATACTTGCAAGAAATAAAGAAATTGAAAGGATAGTAAGTAATTCAAGATCAAAAATTACCCTCATGGACAAGGGATTAAATGCATTTAGGGGTGAAAAAGAAAAAATTGAGGAAAAATTTCTAAAAATGAACAAAGAGACAAATACATCAAAGTCGGTTATAGAAAATGCAGATAAAGTAATCATAAAATATGATGAAAAGATCAAACTTGCAAAGAATAGTTTGACAGAAGACTATGCCATTGCAACTTTATCAAAAGATTTTGAGAATCTAGGAGTAATAGGATACGTATTTAATTTACTAACGTGGAACGAAAAATATCAAAAGGCCGTAATAGCATCAGGAAACGAATGGATGAAATCAATAGTAGTCAAAGATATCAAAAGTATGATCACACTTGCTGAATTTTCCAAAAACAAGGGAATAAATTTTTTAAAAATCATTCCACAGGAATTGCTTGTAGTAGATAGAATAAGAAACGTAGAAGATAATCCATCAGTTCTAGGGGTTCTATCAGACTTTGTATCTAGCAAGATACCATACTTGTCAGAATTCTTGTTTGGAAATATAATACTCACAAAGAATCCATTGACCGCCTATATACTATCTAAAAAAGGATTTAAAGCAGTATCGATAACTGGAGAAATCTTTTTCCCGGATTTATCTCTGATGCAATTCGATTATGGTTCAAAGATTGCAGATATTACAAAGGACTTGTTACTTTCTGATTCTATCGAAAATCTAAAAATAAATATAGAAAAGTTAAGGGAATTGACCAAGCTAAGAGTTAAAGAACTAAATGATCTCAATGAATTAAGAATCGCCAAATCAAAAGAACTTGATAATTACGATCACGAAAGATCCAATATCATAGAGAAAATAAAGGAAGCAGAGAATGTAATATCTACAAATCAAAAGAATTTAAATCGACTTTATACTTTAAATGCAGAACACAGTACATTTCTTGACAAGCTTTTCCTTGATTTAAAATATTTTGAAAAGAGATTCACAATCATAATAAATACCATTGAAAGGCTCAATTTACTAATAAAAGAAATAGAAGAAAGAGTAGATCATAAAGGTATAGAAAAGATAGAAGAGGAGAAAAATTCAATTGTTGTAGAAATGGAATCTCTTAACATCAAACTAAATCAGCTAAAGCTGACAGAATCCATGACTGCAAACAATTTGGAAAGTAATTCACGTTTATACAACCGAGCCAAAGAGGCATATGAAAGCCTACAAGTCGAGAAGATTGAGAAGAAAAATTTCTTGGATAAGGCCATATTAGAAAGCCAAAGAATTGAGTCAGAAATGAAAATTTTGAGAGAAAAAGAGGATGAAATAATACAATCATCTAGTTTAACGTATACAAAATTGCAAGAGTATGAAAATATAAACAAAAGACTGAATGAGCAAGAGAAAAGTACTAGTCGAGAATTAAATCAATTAGATAAAGACCTAGGATTTCTGAGAAAAGATATCATGGATTTAGAAAATCAATTTGTAAATCAGAGTAATGAACTTGCAAGATTGGGTCACAAAACATTGCTGGAAAGTTTTGATGTGGATACACTTTATCGTGAATTAAAAGAAGAATTTGAGGGTATCAAAGATCAAGTTAACTTTAGGGCAGACGAAACATATTTGGAAATAATAGAAGGATATAGGGGATTATCCGACAAAAGAAATCAACTTGAGGAAGAGAGAAATTCAATCGTGGGTTTCATTGAGGAGATAGCAAAGGAAAAAGAAAATCAATTCATAGATGCTTTTAGAAAGGTTGATGAAGATATAAGAAAGACTTTTTCTGATATTACAGGTGGTAACGCTTGGTTAGAACTAGAAAATCCGGAAAATATTTTTTCGGCAGGAATCCTGTTGATGGTACAGTTTCCCAACAAACCTGCAAGAGAATCTACCTCCTTATCTGGTGGTGAGAAGACAATGGCAGCTATAGTATTTCTCCTAGCCTTGCAGTCCCTTAAACCATCCCCTTTTTATCTGATGGATGAAGTAGATGCTCACCTCGACGCTCAAAATACTGACAGGTTATCAAAAATATTAATGCTAAGATCCATAAATAACCAGATAATAATGGTAACCCTTAAAGATTCTACAGTTGCTAAATCAGATCTAATCTTTGGAGTTTATCCAAAGAACGGAATATCTCAAGTGGTAAAATATAATCATCCTAGCAAGGTAAAAGTGGAAGCACAGTGATTTGATAACTCTAAAAGTATTCTTGGCAAGAGAATCGAAATTTTAAGATTATTCTAGTTTAGGTTGGTAACGACATTTTTGTAATAAAAACATGAAACAGCATGCTTCTTATTGATATTAAATTGTTGGATATCTTGGGTGCAATCAGCAAAAGATAATTTGCAACGGTTGTAAAATTTGCACCCTTTTAATGGCAAAGCAGCAGCAGAAGTATTCGAGCCAGAGAAAGTCTTGTAGAATTTGGATTCAGTAGAAGCAAATGTAACGGCATCAAGTAACATCCAAGTATATGGATGAAGTGGGTTGTGTAATACCTCATCGATATCCCCATATTCCACAATATTTCCTGCAAACATTATTCCAATCTTGTCACCGATAAATCTAGAAGTAGCGAGATCATGAGTAATATATATAATAGAAATATTCAGAGATTTCCTCAAATCATTAAGCAATGATAAGATTTCGGCTCTAACAGAAATATCCAGCATGGAAACTGGTTCGTCAGCGATAATTAACTTGGGAATTTTTACAATAGCCCGTGCAATAGAAACACGCTGTCTTTGTCCCCCTGAGAGCATTGTCGGATATTTATCTAAAAATTCATCTACTGGTTCAAGTTTAGTTCTACGTAAAGCGATACGTACTTGCTCTATTTTTTCTTCCTTACTACTGGATCCTCTATCATGTATTTTTAGTGGCTCCATAACTATATCTTTAACCTTGAGATGCGGGTTAAGCGAACTATAAGGATCCTGATGGATCATTTGTATCAATGAATAAAACTTTTTTTTCTTTTTCAAAACTTGAACATCATTTCCTTCAAAGTAGATCGTGCCGCTGTCTGGTGTTAGTGATCCCATTATGAGCTTGGCCAAAGTTGTTTTTCCGGATCCAGATTCTCCAGCTAGAACCATTACTTCGCCTGCGCCCACCTCCAATGATACGTTATCTATTACTTTTCGAATGTGATTGGACTTTGAAAAAAAACTAAACAAATTTCTATGAATAGGGAAGATCTTATTTACATTCTTAAGTAAAAGAAAAGGGGACATGAGTTAGATAATTTAAGAACTTTTTAGTATTTTAAAATAATGTTTGCAATCTCAAAAAAGAGGATCTGGGATTGCCTGATTTGAAATAGCATTATTAGTGCCGTTATTTGCTTTATAACAACCGCTATAATCGAAACCAAAAACTATACCGTTGGGGACAAAACTGTCTTGAGTAATTTTCGCAATACTTTTGCTATAACCATGTTAAAAACCATAAAAAGTAAAAATTCCGCGTAGTGATAAGTTCTACATATTTTGCATCTTGATTTAACATCAGATAAAATAGTGGAGATCAAATCCTTTTCATTTATGATAATTTTTTTTATAACTTTGTAGAGTTTTGGATATAACAAGTTGACAATTTCCTTACTATCTCGTGCAAAGGTCACAAATGGAAAATTTTCATATACTAACATCTTTACATTGGATTTGTAGTACTTTACCAATTTCCCTTTAACCTCTTCTTTTCTTTGGATACTTATCAAACCATTTTTTTTCAGTATTAATATATGATGTCTCAAGGTAGTCATGGCTATATCGTATTTAGCTTTTTTTAATAAATCAAACAGATTTCTAGTCGACAGATTTCTATGGTAAAGAAAATCCAAAATTTTTAGCCTATGAGGATCGCTTAAACTCTTGGCAATATTTTCGTTCATCAGAATTGTAACCAAAGGCCTCTCATGAATTGATGTTTTGTTCATGTTATATCCTTTTTAGTTCAATTTTATTAATCTTGGTGAATCAGAATATATTATAATCTTTTATTATTATGAACACATTTAGGAATAAATATGATGAGTCCAAACAAGTGTGTATTTTGTGAAATCATAAAAGGTAACATAAAGACCAGAAAAATATATGAAACCGAACATTCAATTGCGATTTTAGATGCGTTTCCCTTAAGAAAAGGTCATTCGCTTTTAATTTCTAAAACTCACAGACCTAAAATTCAGGATCTAAGCATTGGCGAAAATAGTGATATTTTTAGTGCACTACATTTTTTGACTGATAAAATTGAAAAGGCGATGGATGGTAGTTCATCACTAATAAGCATTCATAATGGGAGGGACGCAGGGCAGGAGATTCCCCATTTCCATGTACACATTATTCCAGCTTCTGAATCAGAAAGAAATAGGTCAATTCATTCACTATTTGACAAGAAAAATATCCCAGCAGACGAGCTTGATGACCACTGGAAAAACATATCGAAATTGATAGAGTCGGCCTAACCAATGCGTAACAATATCTCAGGTAATTCTGTTAAAGAATTTATTGTAAATAGCGGTGTTTCCTTCTCATTTCTAGCTCTTTGAATTTTGTACAAAGAATTCAGAGTACGAATAGTCTTCATCCCAAGCTCATTAGCTGGCATTATATCTATGTCTAATCTATCTCCAACCATTATGCATTTATTGATACTTAAACTTGCATCAGCCAGTGCCTTTTGAAATATGTTATGATCCGGTTTCTTAAAACCGATATTTTCAGACAAGCACACCACATCAAAATACTTATCGAGATCATGTCTTCGTAGCAGGTTTGCAGAACCTGATGAATTGTTGCTAATAATTCCCAGGGAGTATTTTTTGGACAACTGCGGAATTATTTTAGGAACTTCGTCGAACAATTTGATTAACTCTCTCTTTTTACGTAGTAAATCTTCCATCAAAACATCGTTAATCGTTGATTCATATCCACGGGGGAGAATTAGTGTAGATATTAGAGAGACCAGCTCCAAAAATCCAGAAGTTCCAAACTTTCTATCCAGAATTAAATTATTTCTCAGTGCAGTATAGTTTCTCCGATCTACTCTTGCACCATAGTCGTTGAGAGTCTTAAACAACAGGTTATCAAAATAGGCTACAAAACTCCATTCATCAATCAAAGTTTGTCCCAGATCAAAAAAGATGAATGGATCCAACATCTCAATTTAGAGATAACTAATTATTTATCGTTTGGACCTTTTTATCACTCCCGCTAATCAGCTATGCTTTACTTCACAATATCCATTATTTGTTCACTTTTATATAATTTCTATACTATTGACATATAAGAATAGTATTTTCTATACATTGTCCTATTTGCATTTGTAACTTTTATACTTAATATCTTATATACCTAAATCTGGAAGATATGTTGAAGAAAGATTATGGCCCAAATGCCAGCATTAATTCCAAAAGAAGTTGAAATTCAAAGGCTAAAAAAGATCTATCTG
>QCWC01000063.1 GCA_013114705.1 Candidatus Nitrosocosmicus sp.
TCAACTCAAGTATTACAGTTAAAATCAATTTTAGAGTAAAAGATTTTAATAAACGCGAATAGAATTCTCAAACAAAAAAGATATAAAATACTCTTTAAGACTTTGGAAGTATAAAAGGAAAGTTATAAATTTTTTAGTATCTCTATTGCCGACATTCTCTAAACATTCATAGTATCTTCCAATAGTCAATCTGTGTTGCATTGAAGCATTATAATTAATATCGTTACCGTTACAGATAACCATTAGTTTGGGCGCGTGGGGATTCGGCTTAGGGTTGAACAGAGCCTGATCTTTTTTCATGAAAGTAAAAAAAATTGTAGTATGATCTTCATATTGGAATTAGAAAAGTCCTATTCATTTACGATTTCCAAACTCTTTACCTCGTTCCAGTGTTTCTCAAACAAGATCTGTTGGACCAGTACCTTATTTGAATCGCTTGTAAAGGAACCTACGAAAGAACCATCCTTATCTAGCTGGATCTGAAGAACATATTTTCCATCAAAGCAGACAATCATTTCATTAAATTCTCCAAGTCTATTTGTATATTCGAATTGGATCAAACTGGTTCTATTCTTATCATTTAAAACTTTGATTTGATTTTGTATCTGGTGATCATAATTATCTACAAGGATTTTGCTAACTATGTTATTCCATAATTTAGCATTTAAATTAATCAATATATTTGAATCAAATATTCGTTTGAGAATATTATAATTAGAGAATATTGTTAACTCCTGTTTGGTCTGCTCTATAAGAAAGTTTATTTCATTTTGAATATCCTCAATTCCAAATAAGGATCTATCATATCCATTAATGTTTTGGAATTCTAGTTCCTTGATCCGCGACGACAACGGTTTCACCATATTCCATAAATCCTGATACACTGAGATCTGTTTCCTAACTAAGGACGTTGAATTACTGAAGAATGTTTGTACCAGTTTGTCGTCTCCGCCTTGCATTATAACTACCATGTATAATCTTTCATCATACAAACCAAAATTACCTCGTAAGCCTTCCAAATGTCTAATTTCTAAGAAATCAAGTGTTTTTAGGAAATCGATATTTTCACGATTTGTGTCGACTAGTAATTTACAAGATACACCTCTTTCTTTTACCATTTTTTGTTTGATTAGTTCTGACGCTTCAACATAATATTTTGCAGCCCATTTACAGATTTCTGCGTCCCAATAAGCGCTAGCGCTCTTTTCACATTTGTCAATACCGGTAAACAGAATCTCGAGTACCTGATTTTGATCATAAACCACTTCTGAAATCTCAGGGCTTCTAAAATTAGACTCCTTTAATTGACTAAATAGTGAATGGTCCATTGCATTATCACCTTTAATATTTGTTAAAAACTTCGCGGTGGCGATTGTTATTTTTGTTCAAAAATTTTTTAAACGTTTTTATCCTTGGTTGAATAGGACCGTAAAGACATTATTTGAGGTTAAATAGAATCTAGAATCAATCTAATGGCACCGTCTGGATCAAGGTTAAATCGAACGAATCATGATATTATTACCATGCTACAGTATTATTTAGTTTAGGCGCGTGGGGATACGATTCAGGGTTGAATTGAATCCACGAAATCTAAAATAAGAACATGGTTACTATTATCCTTCGCAGCCTATCCCATCACCATCAGCGTCAAGGTTATGTGGATCATCGTCTCCTACGGGGATATTTTTCTCATCAAAATCCTTACAATCCAGATCTTTGCTAGTGTCGCTAATATCCACCCTATTATCGTTGATGCTGCTACCAGATTCTACAGGATCTTCCTTTTCATCGTTATCGTCACTGTCATCACTTCTGTTGTTTGAACAACCATGTTCTTGTGCCCAATTTGCATCTGTGAATTCAGATATATCGCAAAAGTTTTGATAAATATCAGCCAAATTATTATCAAGTATTGCTTCATTTACATTAACTCCTTCACAATATACAACTCCAACGGTTCGGCCATAGGTAAGTCCTTGATTATTATCTGGATCAACTCGAGCAGTCTTGTCCAAACATTGTTCGGTAAGGAAACTTTTTGCTTCATTAAATCCAGGTTCATTTCTTTCTGGCGCGTCTATTAACGCTAGTCTTATTGTTATTGTATCCCCTTCTCCAGTCATAACATCAAGAGTATCACCATCTGTAACTTTTGTTACTATTCCATCAAAATTTATTGAGGAAGTGGTCACAGAATCAGAGTTTGTAGAAGTCGCCCAAATCTGGTTTGAAAAGGTAACAGTTCCTAACGTAACTATGCAAGTAAATAACATCTTGTAAAACAAGAAATTAAGCAATACTGAGTATTATTATGATTTATATATAAATATAAAAAAAATGAAAATAGGCTCTAAATTCTATTCCTGTTACAACCTTCATTTAGATAAGATTCTCTAACTAATTTTCATCATCTTCAGAGTTGTCATCTTGCTCTTCACCATTGTTGTAGGAGTCATCATTATTTTCTTCAGATCCTGAGTCATCATCTTGTTCTTGGCTGTTTTCATCACTTTCATTTTCAGTGTCATCTTGTCCTTCATTATCACCACCACTACTACTACCGTCACCATCGGTGTTTTCTTCTCGTTCTGTGGGTTGTTCATTACTTACCCCATCACCGTCTCCATCTGTTTGTTCCGAGATGGATTCTAATGGTTCGTTTGTTACTCCTTCACCTTCTTCGTCATTGTTAGATTGACCACTATCTCCTCCATCTTCAGAGTCGCAGCCTACACCATCGTTATCGCCATCGAGATTATTTGGATCATCATCTCCCACAGGAACATTTGTTTCACCAACATCTTCGCAGTCTAAATCATCATTACTTTCATTTTGATCATCGTTTGCCAAAGTACTATTGTTATTTTCCGCTTCTGTGGTGGAATTATTTTTACTACTTGTGTCATTAGTATCTTCAGATTTTTCAATTACTTCAAAAGATGTTTTCCCCGTTTCAGTATCGTAGCCTGGAGCATTAACGTTTATCGTAACTTCAAAGGTGCCCGGAATTGCCTTTCCACTAATACGCCAACTATGTGTAACTCCGCCATTACTCTCAGTATCTTTATCAAAGTTTCCACCATTATCTGTGGTTCCGGATATATATTCAACCTCCCCATTAACATTAGCATTAGATATTTTCTCGTTTGTGTCATCATCAGAGACCTCCACAGTGATCGTCTGAATATTACCGCGTACGATAGGATCTGTGGATATATCGATTTCTATATCTAGATCTTGATTAGAAGACGATGAATCGGAATCGCCATCACTGGAACCAGATCCATCATTATTATTATTATTATCATTAACATTATCGTTAACAAAGTCATTTCCTGTTGCAGGTAAAGGATTAACGTTTAGTAAAGAATCCAAGAACAACCCCCTGTCAACAAAGCCTCCAAGAGATGCAAACGGCAATTTAGGATTCAAAGGAAAACTCATAGAACTCTGTGCTGAATCAACATTAAGTGAATAGAATGCAGCCAGAGACTTGGTCTTGTTATCGGTGATAGTGATATCAAATGGTGCCATTTGGTTGTTTGCAAGACTGCCGACATTTAGTCCGAAACTTTGAGTTCCAACTACACCTAGACTCGAATTATCATAGAATGTTGCAACGAGGTTTAAGAGTTGCTCTGGAGATTGGCCTTGGTTAATTATGTTACCAATAATGTGTGGATTTCCAGCGTTGTCAACAAAGGAACTACTACCATTCAATACAAGGTTTGCCGGTTTATCCGCTGATGCAGGTAAAGAAGTAGTGTTGAACTCCATGAAGTCAAAAGTGCCAAAGATCTGTTGGGGATTTTGTATTACTATATCAAAAGGAGATAATTCACCTTGTCTAAGAGTTTCTATTGATGAGAATGCAGAGTAATTACCGACAATAGAATCTGTTGTAGTGTCGGACAAAATGGCTGTAACTACAATATTGGTTTGAGGCTGAGCGGACGTATTATTTACCTCACCCATTATGTGAAAATTTCCAAACTCATCTGTATAAGATGAGGTACTTGTAATCTGAATTAGATTATTACCAAAAAGTTGACCAAAGGCAGGATTCATATTCAAAAAATTACTTCCCGGATAAGTGATAATTGAGGAAGACATGGTGATTAAGGACATCATCAAAATTACAATGATTGAAGATAATTGTAACGTTTTAGAAACTGTACGCAACGGTCTAATAGAGCCTCAATGAAATTATAAATCTTTTCATAACAATTATGTTGATAATAAATGAAAATTTTTGTAGAGTAATTTGAATGAGAAAGGGTCTTTAGTCATCATCAACGTTAGTGACTGTTCTAACTCCTCGAGATTAATGACAGATTGGACTGCTTTTCGGCCACATAGTTAAAGGGTTATGCTGTTGCCTTATTTTGTGAAGTAACCTGAAATATGAGTCATTGTATGGATTGATAAATTCTTCTTCTCTCGTGTGTTATTATATCATTACCATATTGTGTATCATTAAATTTGGCCGCGAGGGGATACGGTTCAAGGTCGAATAGAACCTCAACGTGATATATTCTCGAAATATCAAAATTAATCAAAAAAGAAATTCGATAAGAGAAAAGGATATGAAAGAAAACTCTACAAACAAAAGTTATTTTGGGCCAATTATAAAATAAAAAATGAATTTAAATATTTTACTATTGACTTTTGATCATTCTTACTTTCTTAAGAATTTGTATCATTCTGTTCACTATTGATACTCTCCTCTGCAGTGTTTTCTTCAGATTGTGTACTAATGTCGTTATTCTGTTCATTATAGCCAACATTGTCCTCTTCAAAAGTGTCAGAAGATAATAATTGTTCTGATAAATCCTGTTGAGTTGGAACATTTTCGTTAATATCGTTTGAATCCTGTTGTGTTAATGGCTGAGTTTGTTCAAGCACACCAGGCGGTATCCGTTCACTAAATGGAGGCTTTGGTGGTGGTGGCGGGTTTGGGTCCTGTTCAAACATCTGGACATAACGTTCACTGCAGTTACGGAGAGGTGCAGGGGGATCCTGTCCACCGGGACCAACTTCACAGTCAGTACAGTATGTAACCAGGGTCCCCGCGGGATTTGATGGACTACGATTTATAATATGATCTTGACAACATGTAACGATAAGTGTCCCAGTCCTATTACATTTTATTGGACCGGCAGCCTCTGCATAAAAAGCATATGTAGTATAGTAACTCACAAAAACTAAGAAACTTAGCAAGAAGATAGAGGTATATCGGATAAACTTTGTAAGCAAGAAATCACCTATTCATTGAATGCTATTAAAGATAATTATAATTGAGGTGGTAATACAATAAACAGTGATTTCTATATAATATTTTCATTTTATATGGAAAATTTTTTAATATTTTGAAACATTGATTCATAATAAAATGATTAATATAGCAACAAATCCAATTTGATTCATCCGTACGGATACAGTTTAAGGTGGAATAGAATCCAGAATCAATTCGACACAAGCATCAGGAAAAGTTCAAAACCTATTGAATCATAATATCATTACCAATGAAAGTATCATTGAGTTTGGGCGCGTGGGGATTAAGTCCCCTGCTATAGTGGGGTTCTATGTTAGAGTTTTTGTCTATCTCCCCACAAAAATTATTTTGGATGAATATTAATTAAACAACCAAATAGTTCTATGGACTTCTGGAGCGTCTTTATATACTCCTAACTTACCATTTAGAAACGATAATTTTTCACTATTAGTGTTATTAAATAGAATTATTCCATGAAAGATGAGCCCTCTTTCATTAACGACCCCAATGTCAGAAGATATCCACCTTATGCTTTGACCATCCAGTGTTTCAATTGTTCCGTTGCCTTTTCCCTGTATTATGGTGGATTGAGCATCGAATGTATTGATAAAGGTCATATTGTTTGTTACGTTACCTATGTCTTTCATAATTGCCTCTTCTAAGAATATTTCCTCTGTCACAAGTGTAGGTGAGGTAGAAAGCTCTCTTGTATTTATGAAAGTTCCATTAAGGGTTTGATATATGGGTTGTGAAATATTAAAAGAGTTTGTTTCTATTTTTAAAAAGCTGATCGGTTCGGTATTATCATTAACAGCAAGATTTTGACCTACTACTGCTTGATCATAGCATATTATGGAAAGACCCAGCCCAAGGAGCATAATTATGCATATAAATATTTTCATGCTTCTCTAAAAATTGATCACAAATATAAAAGCACGCGGTCTTAAGCCACATTTTCCATTTTCAATTAGGAATATACCCAAAAAATTGACTGTATTGTAGGAAAAGTTCCTTGTGTTAGTAGGGTTCGAATACAATTATTTAGGTGCAGGATTAAAAAGTCTGAGGAGTATCCCAAATTAGTATTATTATTAACTAGAATTCAGATATTTAAAATCAATGAAGTTACCTTTGAGCTATTTTCCAGATACTGTCAAAATAGTCTACAAAAATACCCGCTATTTCACTAGAAGTAATTAGAATACCGGTTATTGTTTTCCAGTCTATGATTAAAAGCTTGTCAGCAAAGATGTCAATAGTTCCTGGCAATGGAAAATTTACATGGCGCAGTTTTACATCCTTTGGGATTTCTTTAAAATGTTGAGAGTTTTTAAAGTCTGAATTGACTATTCCCCTCTCAACAAGTCCTTTTGACTTTTGATACTTGTAGAATCTAGAATAAAACGGAGATGCATTTTCGTGAGCATTAGGATATGGATAAAAATATCTCAGAATGTCTCCTCTCTTTGAATCACTTAATAAAGTCATGTATGCAGAACGCAATGATCTCTCTCCTATGAATATTTCAGATGTGCTTCTCTTTGCCGCATTGACATTTTTAGATAAATCACTAATGATCTGGGTTAGCGCTTCCTTTTGTCTCCTAACTTCATCTTCTTTTCTCTGTATATATTCATGTAACCGGGATGGCTCTAACGACTGAAAATATTTAATATTATCTTGTAGGTTGTAACTTGCTAATCCTTTTAGGATAAGACGGTCTAACACATTGTAAATCTTGGATTGGGATACACCAGATATTTCTACAATTTTGCCCACTCGTGATGGTCCAATATGTATCATTGCCAAGTACACTTTTGCCTCACCTGGGGTTAATCCTACATCAATTAATTGATCAACATAGTTTTTGTTTACAATTACCTCATCTTGGCTTTCCTTCATTGTAACCCCTATGGGGGTAAGTGATACTTATGTATTACACATAGTTAATTAAAGGCATGAGTTCTATGATCCAATTAGAGCCAAAAAAGACTATAGTGAAGATTATGATATCTCATAAGAGTAAGGATACAGTATTTAATTTCTTTGAAGATGTAAAGAATTTGGAGATAGGAGGTGCTATTAGTAACATTGACAAAGACATTGACGATTGGTATACGTTTAAACATGTAGTTGCGGGCAGTGCTCGCTTAAAGATAGTTACTAATGACAATCAACTCGGAATACTAGACCATTTATTTGAAGGTGGAGGTTTATCATGGACAGTGTATGTTAGGGTAATTGATAACGGCTACGGCAGCACAACAACTTGGACATTTCTTAGACCAGATGGACTCACTGACGCACAATTTGAAGAACAATTAAAGGGATTTGATGTTGAAATTGAGAAGTGGAATAATTATTTATTAAATAGCATATCCTGAAATACTGGTCTTCTGGATTTAGGGTCTAGATATAATAATTTGTAACAGTCCTTATTCTTTGGTATTTTTACACATATGGGAATAAGTATACTCCTTGAAAAACACATACATTCACAAAATGACGTCCGGATATTCGTATACCAGTTTTAGTAATCCTTTTATGTATTCACTTTCAGAAATACGGAATGCCAATTAAAATGAGCAAGAAAGGTGGAGGAACAAAAAAGAGATCATTTGATGAAGGCGTATCGGATCTGAAGAAAAAAGGCGAGTCAGAAGAGTCTGCACGTAAGATAATGGGATCTATAAAGAAAAAACAAGAAGGCAGTAGTGGTTCAACTACAAAGAAGAAAAAGAAAAGTTAAGAATTCTAATCATCTTGAGCAAAATGTTGCCTAAATCTATGTTTCTTAGAGTAATTGTTATTGGATTGTCCCATCCTTGCAGCAGAGTCACATTGGCAGTCGAATAGGGCTCAATAACATCTTTATCACAGTGAATTCTTTTATCTAGCTAATCGTATTTGTGCTTAATTTCGATAACTTTAACATAATATTTAGTAACAGTCTGGACGCGTGGGGATTAAGTCGCTTATCATAATAGGGTTCTATAACATTCTAACGTCGAATACTTTAGAAAGAATATAAAAAGAATGTGGAAAAGTATAAAAATTTTGGACTAGTCTAGATCTTGTGTGCAAAGGTAAATGTTCTGAAGAGAGATCCATTAATGCATCTACATTCATGAAACTAAACTCTAAATGTAGTGTTTGTCAAAAAGCCTTTAACACTACCGAAATCAAATGTTATTGTTGCCATTCAAGACTAAGAAAAAGAAATGCATTGAGTAAGAACGACTCTTTAAAGACTATTCAAATTATGGCTCATAAGAAGAGATATTAGCAAAGAAAATAGCCCATTTGTCAGATCTGTATAACTTATGGCCAAAGATAAACCAGAGTCAAATCTTAGTCAAATTCTTAATATCTCATATCTGCTTGTAGACATCCAGTGAGACATTTTCAAGGTAGCACAGATTAATTAGTTTGAGGCAAACAAGTGAAAAAGAGTTTATTCCAGGCAATATAATATTGTTACTATATCATATATTATTTAGTTTGGGCATGTGGGAATACGGTTCAAGGTTGAATCCAACCTAGACTTGATAAAAATAAAAATAATTAATTTAGCCAATTGTAGTGATGCACCAATATAGAGAATATCATAGTCCTTGTTAAACTTTGGTTGATCAACCATTATCCCTGCTATACCTCTCCTCTATAAGATCTATGATTTTTCTTATTGATATATCTTCATTCAAGTAATGAGTCTTTTTTAAGTGATCAAAAATATTATGACTCATCCAATTTTTAATTTTTATCTGATCCTTCCATTAGCGTAGAATCCAATTAACCGTTTCATAAGAACAAATAGGACATCTTAACGGTTTAATATCATTCAATATTTAGTATTTGCAGTATCCTTATCTATTATCATCTCTGTCTGTCACTCACTATCCTCATTTACAGATAATTGAATAGTTATTGGTTTTCGTCCCTTGTAATGTTCGTATATAGTTTTGATTAATTCCTTATCGAAATAGTTTAATCCCAAATGAATAGAGTTACCCGAATTTATTTCAGCCATGGTTATCTTAATTCCATCAGAAAAATCATCCCATTCGTCTATAATACATTCTTTAGATTCAATGATTTTGTTTGTCAAGATGTATTTCGCTTCCTTCTTTTTAGATTTATAATTGTTCTGTCCATAATTCCATCAATCCTGTTACTTCTCTGTATTGTAAATTTTGCCGTTCAAAGGTATGGCTCCAAGGATATTGATATCAAACATTCCAGTGGAATTACCATATTACAGTATCATTCAGTTTGGGCGCGCGGGGATACGGTTCAAGGTTGAATCTAGTCTCAACATATTACTCTGAGAGGCCTCAAAAAGTTTACAATTTATTATGCAATCATATGCAAAATTTATTTACTAAATTTGATAATACAATTCTATACAATCCTTAACTTTAATCTCTTAAACTCCAGGTCATGTGTTATGATTCTAAAATTATATACGTTGAAATGGTGATAACTTTAGTAAAGATTTAGAATAGTATAATAATTGCTTCATTCTTTTGCAAAATAATGTATCAGTAAAACAACCTATATCGACCAAGAACCCAGGCTGGATAATTTATTCAGTAATGAATTAAAAACGTTAAAACCACCGCTGATTTAACCTTTCATTTATTTAACATATTATATAACCTTCATATAACAAGAATATAGCATCATTTTAGGTAATAAATATAACAAATAAAATACCCTTTGAACCAATATGAATAAAATATACCTATTTGCAATCGCTGCTATTCTTGCAACAGCATCACTGATGGTTACTGGAACAATTACATCTACCGTATTTTCTCAAATACCAACTACTTCAGGTACCGACCCTACCGAAAATACTGGACCAGGAGTGTTACCAAACGGTACCGTTGTTAACACAACGACGAGTAACGCAACAACTGGCGGATACTGAGATTTCAACAACACCAATGTAGTTTAAGAAACTACAAACAATCCCCTCTTGTTCCTCCATAATGCACCAAGCAAGGTCCCATCCCATCAAACTGTACAATGAAACCCAAGTTTTAGAGAAGAAAAACTAATCTATTTTTTTTAAGAAGATTAAATATCCTTGAAATACTTAAGTATTGTTCAACTGCAGTGATCAGATGAATTTTGATGCTGCATTCGTGAAGGAAAATGGAGTTGAAATTGGCATTTTCGCAACGACTATGGATGTAATAAATGACAAAATGCAGGCAGAGAACTTAATCACGTATTGCGAGGAACGAATTCTTGCAGGTTATCAGGTAGTTTTAATGGCCCAGGATAGCCAAGGTGTACCACATTATTATGGGAGACAAGACCTAACTAGAATACTGGAGGCTACCAATTTTAGTAAAATTCACTTTAGAAGATATACTAAACCATAGCGTCAACGACTCGTTAACCCAGTATAAAAGAATAAACCGTAAAAAAAATACAAATTAAATAGTCGTTGTCTAATCAATTTTAAAAAATTTC
>QCWC01000064.1 GCA_013114705.1 Candidatus Nitrosocosmicus sp.
CAGTTGAATCAATGGTCTCGTTTGCAGCAGTTGAATCAATGGTCTCGTTTGCAGCAGTTGAATCAATGGTCTCGTTTGCAGCAGTTGAATCAATGGTCTCGTTTGCAGCAGTTGAATCAATGGTCTCGTTTGCAGCTATCGTCTGAGTAAGGTTCTGACTCGCAGGTGATGTTAAATTTTCAAGTGGAATAATGTTTGATGCTGTAGTTGCATTGTCTAGAACATTGTCTGTATTATTTTCTAATTCGTTATCGATCGCTACTGTGACATTTTCCTCTAATGTTGAAGGCGGAATCTCCGAAGACGGGGTAATTACAGTAGTATTTTCAGGTATGACACTTAAATTACTCGCTGGAGTGTCTTCGACCGTGGGTTGCATTGTATCGTTTGCACTTTGCAATGCAGGTTCCATGGTACTTGGGAATTCATCGACTCCCAAACTCTCAGGCAAGTCAGGGGTCATAATTAGGGATATATTCGAAGTTACGTCGGGGATTAATTCGGTTGTTCCAGGTGCTTGAGTTTCATCCTCTGGTGCTGCTTGAGTTTCATCCTCTGGTGCTGCTTGAGTAGTTTCTATCGTTTGCTCTGAAGTAGTTAGCGATGAAGAATCCGATAAGTTTCTAGTTATCTCTACTGGATTTGAACAAAATTGTACAAAATCGCAGGAGAGGATGCCCCCTCCTGAAACTTGATCACTTTGTGCTAATGCGGTTTGACTCTGATAGTTTGGGGTGAAAAAAATGATTGATATTACAATTATTATTAAACTAATTGTTAGTTTATTGGTCTTGCTTTTTGGCATCAACTAAACTTATTGATAATTTTAACTTAAAAATGTTTAGTAAAGATCTAAGACTGTTGGGTGTCTTTATATGGTACAATCGGCGTTAAATTCTTATTGGATATATCTTTGTTTATTAATTTCTTATTCTCAGTAATAGTTTTAGGTGCTTTTGGAATCTGGATTTATCTTTTAGTAGTTTTGAAAAGATCGTTCACTTTATCCCCCGTTATCCTCAAGGGTAATGAATATCATGGAGACGGCGATTTGATAAGCGTGATTATTCCAGCTAGAAATGAAGAAAAATACATACAGAAATGTGTTGCTAGTCTATTGGATCAAAATATAGACAATTATGAAATCTTGTTGGTCGATGACAATTCGACTGATTCGACATTTGAAATTATTCAGCGATTTCAGGAGAATACAAGAATCCGGATATTTAAGGCAGGACCTAAGCCAGAAGGCTGGATCGGGAAAAATTGGCCATGCTATATTGGCTATACAAATTCAAGAGGAAATTATCTGATGTTTACGGATGCGGATACGATTCATTCAAGGAATAGTATCAAGGATTCAGTTCATACTCTTAGGGAGGAAAAATTGGATGTGCTTACTGCTGTTCCTAAATTGAAATATCCGAACCTTATAGTCAAGTTGGTGTTGCCGATTCTTTCAGTATTCATGTTTAGTAGGTACTCTCCTATGAGAGTAAATGATCCTAGAGTAAAAATAGGATATCTTTTTGGAAGTTTTTTTGTGATCACCCGCGAATGCTATGAACGAGTCGGAACTCACGAGGCTGTAAAGTCTGAAATTGTTGAGGATGGTGCCTTAGGTAAAAAGTTGAAGGAAGAGGGCTACAAATTGAAAATGTTTAGGGGAGAAAATCTACTCGAGGCCTTTTGGGCACGTGATTTTAGTACATTATGGAACTCGCTTAAAAGACTTATTGTACCCTTATTTTTTACAGACCGAACGAATTCTGTTGTTATGACTGTTGGGATTTTTCTTTTAATGGGCTTTCCTTTTCTAGTTATACTATATTGTCTTTTAGTGATAGCCTTGAATCCTGAGCCAAACCTGTCTGTGTATTTACTGTTAAGCTTCTCTATCCTATGCGTAGTCAGTATTTTTATGATAAATTATTACCAATTAAAGAAAGCTAATACTCATAATACACTTTATTTTCTTGGTGCACCAGTAGGTTGTGTGGTAGTTTCTTTCTCTTTTGTGTGGTCAATTTTGACCTCTAAAAATAATGCGAAAATTAGGTGGAGAGACAGAGAATACAATTACAGCAACGGGGTTAGTATTTGAAATACCTTTACAAAAATTTATAAATGATTTAATTTTTTGGGTTGTAGGGGATAAAGTATTCCAACTCTCTTTAATAAAATAAATAATACTAAAGCCAGGCTTATTCTCCAAGATGGCTCAATTTTTGAAGGGATAGGATTCGGTTTTCCGACTAATATTTCGGGAGAAATTGTATTTAATACGGGCATGGTGGGTTACACTGAAACAATGACAGATCCATCATACAAAGGACAGATTCTTTGTTTTACTTATCCTTCAATTGGTAATTATGGTGTACCCTCTATGGATAACTTGGATGAATTTGGTCTACCTCGATATTTTGAGTCAGACCGGATTCAAACAAATGGCATAATTGTCAATAATTTATCAAATGTGTCTAGTCATTGGACTTGCGTCAGGACATTGGATCAATGGATGTACGATGAAAGAATTCCTGGGATTACCAACGTTGATACCCGGGAATTGACAAAAAAAATCCGCTCACACGGTGTAATGAGTGGAAAATTAATGATGGAAGGCTCAGAGGACTTGATTGAGGATAAATTTGAATATGATTCCTATAATTTTATGCCGGAGGTTTCAATCTCAGAACCTAAGTTATATGGTGATAGAAATAATGACTTAAAGGTTGTGCTCATTGACACGGGAACCAAATTTAGTATAATTAGGAACTTGCTTAAATTGGGATTTAGTGTCGTTCGACTTCCTTGGAATGCAACACTAAAAGACATCTTAGATTATAACCCAGTTGGAGTAGTGATTAGCAACGGCCCGGGAGACCCCATTATTTGTAAACAAACTATCTCAACCGCGTCAGAGATAATAGAAAATTCAATTCCAACATTAGGGATATGCTTGGGGAATCAAATCCTTGCCTTAGCAAGTGGTGCAAAAACCCACAAGCTAAAATTTGGACATCGCGGTCAGAATAAGAGTTGCATTGATTTAGATTCGAAAGTTACTCTGATTACAAGTCAGAATCACGGATACGGTATTGACTCGGATAGCTTACAGAATACCGATTTTGAAATCTGGTTTAAAAATATAGATGACAATACTGTTGAAGGAATACAACATAAGAATAAGCCTATTATTGCAGTGCAATTTCATCCTGAAGCATCACCGGGTCCTGATGATTGCTTGTATGTTTTCGAAAAATTCAAGGAATTAGTTAAAAAAGCAGGGATTGAATCTTCATAAAAAGATATAAATTTAATTCGAAAGGAAGATAGTTTTGATTAGATTGGTAATTGTGATGACAATTAATGCCTCGAAACGGGAATATACGTAAGGTTCTTGTACTGGGCAGCGGCGCAATAAAGATCGGAGAAGCAGGCGAAAGTTAGATTAATTATCTAACCGCTATTTTGACTACTCTGGATCTCAATGCCTCAAGGCCCTAAAGGAAGAGGGGATCACAAGCGTACTAATTAATCCTAATATTGCCACAATTCAAACCGATAATAAGTTTGCAGATAAAGTGTATTTGTTACCAATTACTAGAAGTTTTGTGGAACAGGTGATCGAAAGAGAACGCCCAGATTCAATTATGTTAAGTTTTGGAGGTCAAACCGCATTGAACTGCGGTGTCGACTTATATGATAATGATATTTTGAAGAAGTACAATATTGACGTGCTCAATACCTCCATAGAAGGTATAAAACTAACTGAAGATAGACAAAAATTTAAAGATGCTATGCTAAAGAGTAACGTTCCGGTTTTAGATAGTGCAACGGCATATTCTTACGAAGAAGCATTGAAAATATCAAAGAAAATAGGGTTTCCGGTAATCATAAGGGTTGCTTATACTTTAGGTGGCCGAGGGGGTGGAGTAGCATACAACGAGTACGATTTACAAGAAATAGTTCAACGAGGATTATCCTTAAGTATGGTCCATCAGGTATTGATAGAAAAATACGTTGGGGAATGGAAACAAATTGAGTATGAAGTCATGAGAGATTTTGAAGGTAACAACGTAATAATTTGTAATATGGAAAATGTGTTGGGCATGAAAGTTCATACAGGCGATAATATTGTTGTTGCTCCATCACAGACTTTGAATAATAAAGAATATCATATGCTAAGGGATGCTGCCCTAAGAGCTACTAGTTATTGTGGAATTAACGGCGAATGTAATATACAATTTGGATTAAATCCACTATCCGAGGAATATTGTGCCATAGAAATTAATGCAAGGTTGTCTAGATCTTCTGCACTGGCTAGTAAGGCTACAGGTTATCCGTTGGCTTATATGGCTGCTAAGATTGGCCTTGGTTATACGTTACCTGAATTGGTCAATAAGATTACCAAGGTAACATCTGCGTGCTTTGAACCTGCCCTGGATTACATGGTGGTTAAGATGCCTCGTTGGGACTTTAGGAAATTTGAGATGGTGAAGCGAAAGCTTGGGAGCGCTATGAAGTCTGTAGGCGAGGTTATGGCTATAGGCAAAAGCTTTGAAGAAGTCATTCAAAAAGCAATAAGGATGTGTGAGATCGGTAAAGATGGACTGGTATGTAATATTGGAGATGAAGAACCAGTTATCCTTGGGAAAGAACATCTAGAGGATGTAACCAGCTATACAGAGACAGCCATAATTGAAAAAATAGAATACTCTTTGATTTATCCTGATGATGAAATAATATTCAACGTAGTTAAAGCTATCAAGTTTGGAATGAGCATTGAACACATCAGTAGACTCTCTTCAATTGACCCTTGGTTTTTAGCAAAAATTAAGAATGTTATAGATAAGGAGGAACAGCTTAAGAAAGCAAACTTAAATTTGAGTTTATTAAGGGAGGCTAAAAAACTGGGGTTTTCTGATAAACAAATAGGTCGATGTTGGAGTCTGAATGAAGATCAAGTAAGGGAATTGAGAAATAAACTGGGTATTTTACCAGTAATAAAACAAATAGATACTTTGGCTGCAGAATGGCCAGCAAAGACTAACTATTTGTATTTGACCTATAATGGGATTATTGACGATATAACTTTTGCCAAGAATCAGATGAACAAGGCCATTATAGTACTTGGAGCCGGCCCCTACCGTATTGGCAGCAGCGTAGAATTTGATTGGGCTACGGTCAATATGGTTTATGGCCTTCGAAATAACAATATAGATGATTTGGCCATCATTAATTGTAATCCTGAGACAGTTTCCACAGACTACGACGTTCCTGATAGGCTATACTTTGAAGAAATGACTTTGGAGCGAGTTCTTGATATCTACCAAAAGGAAAACCCTAAAGGTTTAGTTGCATGTGTAGGTGGACAAAGTGCAAATAATTTGGTTTCACGATTAAACAAACATAATGTTAACATTTTAGGAACTTCAAGTTTAGATGTTGATAGTGCTGAGGATCGTTCTAAATTTAGTAAATTACTTGACGATCTGGGAATAAAACAACCGCCTTGGAAAATATTCACTAGCCTAGAAGAGTCTAAAAATTTTGCCCTGCAAGAAGGCTATCCAGTTTTAGTTAGACCGTCTTACGTATTGAGTGGAGCAGCAATGAAGGTAGTATGGAGTGAAAAACAATTGGAGCAATTTGTAATGGAGGCTTCAAGTGTAAGTCCAGATTATCCAATTGTAATTAGCAAGTTTTTGGAAGATGCGTCAGAAGTAGAGGTTGATGCAATTGGAAGTCAGGAGAAGATTGTGATAGGCTCTATAATAGAACATATAGATAACGCTGGAATTCATTCTGGGGATGCGATGATGTGCATTCCACCATGGAGATTAAATCGCGAAACAATGGATACTCTCATTGATTATTCTCTAAAGATAGGTGGAGCTTTGAATGTTAAGGGCCCGCTCAATATTCAATACCTTGTTAAAAATAACGAAGTTTATGTCATCGAAGCGAACGTTCGTGCCTCTCGTTCAATGCCATTTGTATCCAAGTTCTATGATCTAAATCTGATCGAATTGGCATCAAAAGCAATACTGGATAAAAAATTGCCCGATATAAATAATGAACATTGGCTTAAAAAATCTGGTTTTGGTATCAAGGTACCTCAGTTTTCATTTATGCAACTTGAGGGTGCAGACATAATGTTAGGCGTGGAGATGCAGTCAACAGGTGAAGTTGCATGTTTTGGTAACACATTTTATGATGCACTTTCAAAGTCATATCTTGCCGCAGGCTATTCTTTACCAACGCATGGATCAGCATTGATTACCATAGGAGGAATAAGAAATAAAGAAAAATTGTCTCCAATAGTCTCGTTAATTTCCGCAATGGGCTTTAAAATTCTGGCAACCGAGCATACAGCTGAATTTTTCAAAAAATCCGGTTTTGAAAGTATTGAACTTGTTCATAAGATTAGCGAACCTGATAGACAACCAAATATATTGAATTTGCTTACTGACAGAAAAATTAATTTTATAATTAATGTTCCTTCTACTTCAACCATAGAAAAATATGTTGGGATGCTAGATGATGAATATCAAATTAGAAGAAAATCAGTAGAAATGGGTATTCCGGTTCTGACTACCGTAGAAAGCACAGTTTCGTTTGTCAAGACATTGGAATGGATCAAAACAAACAAGCCTACAGTAAGACCTGTAGACGAATATTAATTGGATTTTATTTCTGTGTCGGATCATCCTTAATATAACATGGTACTTAGATCGTCTGTCGTTCCTACTAAATAACCGTCCAGAGTATAAACGAACGCGTTATTAATTATCCATTTCTGTTTGTTTAACATGGTATCCAAGAGAGGTAATACTGACCTTTTGTTGGATCTTTGTTGCCATTTGTTAGAGCTTGTGAAAAAATCGAGAAGGTTATTAAAGTGAGGTATTAGTATTAATTCGATATTTCGTACAATTTTGCCTTTTAAATTATTTGGATTAGCATCAGATTTGGAAAGTTCAATCTTAACCCAAACTTTTTTACCATTAAGTATACTCCCTTCCTTCTTTAAAATAGGATGTAAATGACCTGCTATAATCTTCTGTAAATTCTTAGTTATTTTGGGGATCGTATGACCATGAATAAAGAGGATGTTATCAAGTTGCATTCCCTTTGCCAACATTAATTTGACTTCCACTGGTAATAGTAGACTCAAATTGCCATCATGATTCCCTGGAATTATATACAAATTAAATTTACTCGTCAAATTTTTTATAAAATAAGGAACGTTATCCCATTCGGACCTTGTAATCACATTGGTTGAAGATTTTACATCCCCTAAAATAATCAAATTCTCAATTCCTGTTTTTGATTGAACTGTCATTAGGATGGCAACGAGATCTTTTACATTTTCCTTGGGGTCAACATAAATACCCGCTTGCTTAATTCTATCTTCGCAACCGATATGTATATCAGATATTACAAGAAATTTTCTATTATCAGATGTCTCAACAGATAAGACGGGATATGGATAAATCGGAACACACCTCGCAATCATCGTTAATAAGTTATCCTAATTATTTAAAATAAAGAACATCTGCTATAAAATTTTTTCGAGCCTATCTCACTTCAAGTTTCACTTATATGTATGTTCGGTGTAATAATATATGATATTTTTTTGACTCAAAATAGTTTTCCCATGAAGCAATGGCATTTAGAACATGTTGAAAAAACTATTAAGAAATTTATTACAGGTCTCTCGGAAACAGCCAGTATTTGGGAAAAAAGACAACACAAAAGGTATGGGACTATTGCCAATTGTTGCAAACAGGTTGATTACGATTTGAAACATGGAGTTACAATAGATGAAGTCATATTAGTACTCCAAAAAATTAAAACTGATGAAACTTTTGCTCCAGTTATGCAGAGCGAAAATGCGATACAAAGGTTCAACGAAATCGAAAAATATGTTTTATCTTTAAAAAATCCTAGATCTGATTGAGATTCATGTGTCTCGTTCATGTTTTGGGTGTTTTCTCATGGGTTCAGGTCTATTATAAAATTTGATACCTTATCAAGAATTGTTAACGAAAAGAGTATAATTAGCTATTCTTAAACCTTGGTTATTATCCGTAACAGGAATTGTAAAAGATGCAGTGGAAAACGGAGCGATATTATACGACTCGGTTTGTGCTTTCCAAACACCCAGTAATTTTTCATCTTTGTCCATAACAGTCGCAATTACAAGAGTATTGTTTGAAATGGCACTCATTTCATTAGTTATTCTGCCGCTGATAAAATAAAACCCTAATATATCCGACCTTGAATTTACTGAGTGAATATTGAAATTCTTCAAATTCTGAGAGTCAGATGTATTGAATGTAAATCTTACAGAATGATTCTTGATCTGATCATTCTGATCCTTATCATAAATTATAATATCGTATGGTGTTAATTCCAACGGGTTCAACGGATGAACCTCTACTTGAGTGCTATAACTTCCTAACTTGGTATTATCAGTACCAAAAATGGTCCCTATTGCATATATATTGTCTATCGTTTTATTGATATTGTTTTGAGCAATCCCTATCAAGTGAAAAAATTCATTTTCATCTTTAACCATCTGTTGGTGAATTATTTTCAAACTCAAACTGGAATTAATAGATGATACAGCTGTTAATAGTCCTAGCATGAGGATCATACTTACAATCAGCATTTTGCGTTGTCTAAAACTATTCCAAACCCTTGCATCGGCTTTACTCCATACCATATTATGAGAATGATTTGATGCTTAGATTAATCTTCTGATTCTAGTATAAATAATATATATTTAACCGGCAGTTTAAATGAAATGCGTGTCAATAGAAGAAGGATCGTTGGTACTTTATTTTTACAATAGCGACAAGAAGTGGATGATAAGGGTTGAAAAGGAAAAAAAACTACATACCCATTTAGGAATCATTGATGTGGGAGCCACTGTAGGCCTAGAATACGGTTCCCATATTTATACTAACAAGGACAAAAAGATTTTCCTTTTGCCTCCTAACATTTATGATTATGTGATGAAATCACAAAGAACAACTCAAATAGTTTATCCAAAAGACTATGGTTACATTGCAGCAAGAACGGGGTTAAAAAATGGATCACTAGTATTGGAAATAGGAACTGGCAGTGCTGCTCTTTCTACATTCCTGGCAAGTATCGTAATGCCTGGTGGTCATGTACATACATTTGATGTAAACGAGGATTTTATGTCCATAGCTAGAAAGAATTTGGAAAAATCCGGAATGAATGATTATGTCACTCAATATAAATTTGATCCAGAAATTATAAGTAAACTTCACGGAATTGATTTGGTAATAATAGATTTGGGGGATCCTTGGAATTACCTTGATATTGTCCATCCAGTTATGAAGAGTGGTGGATCGGTAGTATGCATTTGTCCAACCATGAACCAACTGGAGATGTTATCTACACACTTTTTCCATTGCGGCTTTATCGATTCAGAATACGTAGAAACTTTTATCCGAAAAATAGAAGCAAGGGAAGGCAAAACAAGACCCTCTATGCGGATGATTGGACATACTACTTATCTCGGATTTGCTCGAAAAGTTCTAAAAAAAATGGAAAGTTAATTTTTGTTTATTCTACTGGGTTCAGATTGTATATTATCATTTGGTCATTTTTTGATGGTTTGTGGCAGGGCGATTGACATTTTAGTAAATTGGTTAGGGATACGAACAATCCCATTGAATACGAAATTGATTCATGGGAATCGAATATCAAATATTATGAAAAAGAACTCAGATTAGTCAATTCCAGAAGAATTTTTTTTGACCTATGGCTTACTTCAATAGTTTCAAGCTCTTTTCTAGCACGGTCTGAATAACTTTGATAAGTATTTTCCATAATCTCAATGAAGATGTTATCCTCGTCATTCTGTTTGACTAAAATATTGAATAACCTTTCTTCATTATTGTAATCTATTAAATCATCATGTATCTGATAAGCAATGCCTAGTAATCTTCCAAAATTTGCCAATGCATTAACCTGGGTTTCATTTCCACCGGCGAGTATAGCTCCAATTTTTGCAGATGCCTCAAACAGTGATGCTGTCTTGTTTTCGATCACACTTATATACTGCTCCTGCGAAATTTTGTGGTTTTTAACCAGCCTCAATTCTAGCATTTCGCCCTCACTCATTCTTATAGAAGCTTTGGATAATTCTTGAGTTACCAGGCTATTGTTAGCTTTGGCGCTGATATTTAGAATGATTCCCAAAATGAAGTCCGCGGTCAAGATGCTAGCGTTATAACCATATTTGACATGAAAGGATGGTTGACCTCGTCTTAAATTGTCAGAGTCTATAATATCGTCATGAATAACAGACTCTGTATGTAACAACTCGACTGCAGATGAGACAGAGAAAATATTTTCTGTAATTTTAGCATTCATTGAGTCTATATTCTTATTTAGAACTGTTTCAGCAGCTAAATTTAGAATAAGAGGCCTAATCCTCTTGCCTCCTTGGCAGGCATATTTCAGTGGTAAGTAAAATTCAGACCATGAATAACATTCAATTTCTTTAGATAATGACTCATTTATCTTAACAATATATTCATTAAATCTCTCAATAAACGGAGTAAATTGATAGTCTCTTTCATTCAAGAATAATTCCTAGCCTACATAAATAATCTGACATGAGCTTATTAATGCTTGGTTTAGTGCGATATTAGTGCTAAAAAATTTGTCCCGATATATATTATGGGTCAAAATTGTACA
>QCWC01000065.1 GCA_013114705.1 Candidatus Nitrosocosmicus sp.
TAGATAACAATTCGGAATACAAAGTTTTCTTGTTCTCTAAAGAAAGAGGCTCTAGTTCAGATACAATTGTCTTAATATCAGGGATATAATCTTTTAAATTGCCATTTGGAGTGGCCAAGAATTTAGAATAGGAAAACGTCTTTGAAATAACAACGTCTAACTTTATCTTATTGTCGAATTCTATCGCATTTTTCAATGCGATCAATTTGATAGTATTTACAAATTTTTCATCAGATATCAATGTTAATTAAAGACTCCGTTCGACAATATATCGCGCTGAAGTTTCCAACCATGTTCTGGCTCTTGAACTGTCATATGTTTGAAGATGTTCAAACGCTTCTTGAGTATAAGCGTTGGCAATATTTCGTATCTCTTTATCAATTTTCAATTGAGCAATGTTATCAACAATTTGTTTTATTTCTAATTCTGAAGCATCCTTCTTCCCAAATACTTGTCGCAATAAATCTTTACCCTTGGAATCAAGACGTTCGAATGCTATCAATATTGGTAAAGTCTTTTTCCCTTCTCTAATATCATTTCCTACAAATTTCCCGGTTACGTTTGAATCACCGTGTATTCCAATGAGATCATCAACAAGTTGAAATGAAATCCCTATTTTTTCTCCAAATCTTGACAAGTTTTCTAGATCTTTATGTGTAAAATTTTGTGACGAAAGAGTCCCAAGCTCACAGGAAACACGAAACAATGCAGCGGTCTTTTTTTTGATCATATTTATGTAATAATCCTTCGATGAGAAATCGCTATCTTGTGCCATTTGAATATCCATCGATTGACCTTCGCATACATCGATGCAGGACGAAGACAACAATCCTATCATTTTAACTAAAGTCGAATCATCAATTCCAGATTTTTTTCCAAGAAACGAAATAATATGAAATGCTTTTGAAAATAAAACATCGCCTGATAGAATAGCCAGAGGTATACCAAATTCTTTATGAACGGTGGGCACGTTGTGTCGCAGATTATCATTATCCATGATATCATCATGAACCAGAGTAAAGTTATGGATCAATTCTACTGCCGATGCAGCAGGTAATGATTGTTCTAATGTTCCCCCAAATAACTGACTAGATTTGATAGTCATAAAGGGCCTAAGTCTTTTGCCCCCGCTTTTAATGTAATGAAGTGAAGATTGATACAAGTCAGTAGGCTCACCGGAAACGTTTTCCAGAATAAATTTATTTAATTCAGAAGCGACACGGTTTATTTCGCTAATTACGTCTACTGAGCTCATAACTATTCAACATACTTGCTAATTTGTCTTTCAATATATATCTTGTATTTCTAAGTTCATCTAGATTTAAAGCACCTACCAAAAACATTGCACTTTTCAATTGAGCTAGAACAAGTTGGGTGAAATCATCCAAACTAGATTCAGATTCTGACGCTTTCTTAAGAAAAGGATATGCCATTGCACACATCCGAGCACCGAGGACTAGTGATTTGGCGATCTCCAATCCATTTCTCAACCCACCAGAAGATATAATAGGAATCTCTACGGTCCTTGAAACCAATATAATACTTAGTGCAGTAGGAATTCCCCAATCCCAATATAGCTCTCCTAGTTTGGACTTTATGTAGTTATTGACATTGTCAGCCCTTATTTTTTCAATTCCTGCCCAACTCGTACCACCAGATCCGGCGACGTTTATAGAACTTGTCCCTGTTCGCTGTAGTCTTGTTGCCACATTAGGTGAAATGCCAGATCCCACCTCTTTCACTATAACCGGAACCTCGATTTCCTGAATTATTTCAGAGATTTTATTCAATATCCCCGAAAACTTGGGCTCACCCTCAGGTTGTATCAGTTCCTGTAGGGGATTCAAATGTATAGCCAAGGCATTGGCATCTATCATTTTTATAATGCGTAAAACGTCGACTTTAGAGAGTCCTTCCGCCAATTGTGCACCACCTATGTTTGCTATCAAGAATGCATTCGGAGCCACAGTACGAGCAACTGAGTAGCTTTCGACCAGCTTGTCACTACGGAGGCCTGCTCTTTGACTGCCTAAACCCATTCCGATTCCATAAGTTTCGGCAATTTTTCCCAATCTTTTATTGATAACGAAAGCCTCATCAGTTCCCCCTGTCATGGAATCAATAATCAAGGGAGCAGAAAATTTTTTGTTCAAGAATATTGTTGACAAGTCTATTTGATCATAGTTAATTTCAGGCAATGCATTGTGCATAAGCAATACATCTTCAAAGAGAGTAGAGTTTTCTTTGCCTTGAACTTTTTCATTAAGGGGGATATCAATTCCTTCTTTCTTTCTCCTTCTTATCTGTTCAATTTGCTCTTCATTCGATAGCTTATGATTATTGTTATTATCCAATTTCTTTCATTGTCCCCGATTCGATAGCAAAAGATTCAGCGAGCTAATTGGCTTGTCGATTTCAAGCTGATGCATGTGCCAACATAATCACGATTATTAACTATATCTAATATCCTTTCTGGCCTAAAACCACTAATCAAGTGTACCTGGCATCCAGATATAGCAATAGAGATCGCTTCGGATATTTTTCGCTTCATCCCGCCAGTTACGTCATACGATGAGGAAGATGATTCTATTTTGCTATTCGCTTCGGTTTCAGTAGCAATTATTTCACCTGAATTGTTCAAATAAATTTTCGGTACCAAATCTTTATTATC
This sequence comes from Candidatus Nitrosocosmicus sp., assembly GCA_013114705.1. Classification (GTDB taxonomy): domain Archaea; phylum Thermoproteota; class Nitrososphaeria; order Nitrososphaerales; family Nitrososphaeraceae; genus Nitrosocosmicus. The sequence goes on from QCWC01000065.1 coordinate 2,672, forward strand.
AAGATTTCCGTATAGCCCATCCACATTTGTAGTAAAGATACAATATCGAGGATGCAGAGTCGTACCTAATAATGACATTATCGTATCTCCAGACAGAATCGAAAAGTTGTTTTCCGTGGTATATATTACATCCCCAAATGTAACCGGTATCAAATCGTTCCCAGCACCCATTTCTGCAAGCTCTTTTATCTTATTTACATCACCTTGGCCTTTATACATAAATGAAGAAGGTAAAACAGTATAAGGTCTTAAATGAAGTTTAATGAATTTTTCAATAATAATATGATTTAGTTTAATCATCGATTCATGAACAACTGCTATGCCTTCATCAGAGTAAGGAAGGGGTTTGGTATGCATGTCATACTTGACTGACCAATAATGCCCAAACGACCCTCCACCGTGGACAAGAATAATCCTAAAATTCTTTCTTAGCTCGACAAGGACTTTCGCAATACCCTCTATTCCTTCCATATTTGGCATCAATGGCTCATCTTTAAAAGTAACAACTGATCCACCCATCTTTATTATTACCAGATTAGAGTCAATCATAACGTATTACTCTAGTAAAATCCAAGACGTTATTAATTGTGTGTTATATTTTTAAACGTCTCATAAAAGCTCAAAAAACATGGAGGAACATGCATCTTGTTTATGACTGCGCTGGCATAATTAAATAACATTTTCCATTGGGTTGGCTAGTTGATAAAGAGCAAGTCAGATTAAATTAGCCTTAGGCCCAACTTATCGACTCTTGTAAAGAAATAACGCAGTCCCAACTCGTTCAATCGTTCTAACAGTATTTTTTCAGACATCTTGTCTTTTCTATCTATTAATGAAAGCACACAGCCTCCATCCCCCGCACCAGTGATTTTTGTTCCTAATGCACCATGGTAATTACAGGTTTCTATTATTTTATCTATTAAGGGATTTGATATAGACAATGTTGAAAGTAACTTGTGATTTTGATTGAGAAGATAACCTAGATCTTGCAAATTTTGCTTTTGAATAGCTGTAATCCCTTTTTCATATATCTGTAGATAAGATTCGCACAAATCTTTAAACAAATTAGTGTTATTTTTTCTAAATTTCGAAACCCTTTCCACGATAGAATAAGTATCGTGCGCTTTACCAGTATCCACTACTAAAAATTCAAAGTCATCCAGATTCACTGAAATTCTTTTGAATCCATTTACCTTATCAAAAGTACCTAACCCCCCAAAGGAGCAGATATTACAATCAGCCCCAGAAGTATCAACATTGATAACTTTTTCAGCATTAATGGATTGGATACAGATCGTATTTTTGTCAAGAAAAGCATGACCCAAATAATACAATGATGTTGATAATGCTACACAGAATGCAGAAGAAGATCCCAATCCACCTCCTAATGGCAATTCTGACTCTAGTTTGATAATTAGATCATTATTGTTAGATGACTTGCCCAAACTGTAATTACCAAGAATTACTTTACTATTAGTAAGATAATCTACGATCTTGTATAATTTTGATACAACATCACCAAATATAGGGCCAAGTGATTGAGGTTTGATATGAATATCCGACCCTTGTCTAACTGAGGTAAACCCTAAATTAGACTCTATTTTTATTGTACTATTACTTGAGTTTGGTATCTGAATTGTTACCTTAAAGAATTTTTCGATAGATGCTATTAACGAAGGAAAGCCGTAAACAACAAAATGTTCACCAAACAAAATAACCTTGCCTGGAGCCATTGCCTTGACGGTAAAAGAATATCTATCGGAAGTCGTTGTTTCTGTATCTTTTGACCTTATCAAATTCATTCTCACACCATAACCATGGAAGCATATCCTACGACTGAGGATTTGTTCCCATCACTGTCCCCACTTGTCATGTGCTTTAAGATTATTGCATCTGAGTTTCCAACCATTTTTGAAAATTCTATAGTCGAAGCGATACATCCGTACCCACAGATGATATGAACATACTTTTCCACTTTTTGGTAAAACGAATCAATATTCATGCGTACCGCTTCTGTTAAAACCTGGTTGTCGACCTTACAACATTCATCGTGGCTCAAATAATGTGTAAGATTAGAGGTAGAAATCAATATCACTTTTTCATCCGACGGAATTATTGACGATAATAACCTTCCTAATCTCATGGAGGTTGCCTTGTCCTGATTTTTCTGTATGATGGGAAGAAACTTTAAATTTTTTTTCCGAAGGGATTGAATAAACGGAATCTGAGTCTCAATAATATGATCAATTTCAAACGAAAAGGAATCCAGACTAACAAATCCTTTCGTACTTTTTCTAATTAGCTCATTTGTCATTGAATTATTTATCTTTACGTTCCCTAACGGTGTACTCCAATACTCATCGTCAGTAACGGAAATGCCGGGACTGGTTCCCCTATGATCAGAAGAAAGTATAATAAAATTACTGCAATCAATATCCTTAATGAGTGTGTATGCATATGCAGAAGCATTGCCTGAATATTTATAAGACCCGTGTGGGACAATGAAGCTAAGAATTTTTTTCTTGCGGATGTAACCTTCAACCATCCTTAAGAATTGACTATATTCTGCGGATGAATATACAATATTAAATAATTTTTCAATTTGCCTTATCAGGCTATCATATTCTTTGGGATAAAAAATGCCGCCATAACGATGTTCGCGAATCAAAAGTTAAGTTAAATTAATTCTTCAACTAACTTTGCTTCGAAATCATCAATTGTCATAGGCATTTCGGAATCTGATTTAATCTTGCCCTGCTTTTTTAAAACTTCCTTAGTCAACAACCAGTAAACAGTGGCTAATGCTTTCCTACCTCTATTATTTGAAGGTATAACCAAATCAACTTTTGACGTAATATTATCGCTATTGGATAAGGCGATAACAGGTACTCCTGCTCTAGTGGCTTCTAACACAGCTTGCTCATCAGCTTGTGGGTCGGTGACAATTACAATTTCAGGCTCCAAGTATTTTGGCAATGATGGATTTGTAAAGGTACCAGGCATAAATCTACCAAATATTCCTCTTGCTCCCGTTAATTCACAAAACTTTTCAATTGGAGTCTTACCATATTCTCTGGCAGAGGTTACAGCCACATTAGCGATATTTGTTCTTCCTATGAATTTAGCGGCAACGTCTATTCTTGCTAAAGTCTTGCTAATATCAAGAATATACAATCCTTCCGGATTTGCACGAGTAATAAAGGAGCTCATGAATTTGGTCTTGATCGGAGTTCCTACCCTTATACCCGTAGATAAAATCATTTTTTCAAGATTGTTAGGATCTTCCAAAGAATCAGAAGTTTCGTCAGGGTTTGCAGAACTAGCATAACTTGTATTTTCACCACCCTGGTCCTCAGAGTTAGATGTAGTTGTCTCCGTATTTGTTGTCGATTCGTCAAGTTCGACATTCTTTTCTAATTCTGATGCCTGAGAGCCACCATCTTGATTAACTTGTTCACTAGAATCTTCTTTTGTGGATTGCTCGTTACCTAGTGATGTATTTTGTATTTCTTCTTTTTCGACATCAGGATCTGAATAATTATTATTATTATTGAGATTAGAATCGTGAGTGGAATCCAATTCTTCAGATTTCATGTTCATTATACATTGCTCAATTTAGCCATTCCTTCTATTAAACCATACTCTGAAATTCTCAGCAATTCATTCAGTTTGGAAACTCTTTCTCCTCCAACCACACCTGTCTTGATCATCACCGAATTTGTTGCAATAGCAATATGAGATATGTGATTGTCAACGGATTCTCCCGATCTGTGTGATGTAATTATCTTTATATTATTAGAGTTGCACTCTTTTGCAAATTCCATAGCGTCATAAAGTGTCCCCGCCTGATTGACTTTAAGTATTGCACCCGAGCAAGCATGTTTTGAGGCAGCAATATTAACCCTTTTATTATTTGTTACAAGTAGATCGTCACCAGTTACCAGGCAATTTGGATTCTCTTTAGTCAGCATAGCCATGCTGTCAAAGTCCTCCTCATGAAGGGGATCCTCAGCGTATATCAGATGATAGTTACGGATTAAACCGCTGGCATATTTTAGTTGTTCCTCACTGGTTCTTGCAACACCTTCTCTTGCATACTCATATAGTCCTTTTTTCTGATTCCATAAGGATGAGCTAGCAAAGTCTATGCCCATTCTAATTTCACTTTTTGGATCATAACCACATTCAATAATTGCGCTTTCAACTAGTTCAATTGCCTTGTCATTAAATACATTAGGGGCCCAACCACCTTCGTCACCTTTCCCATAAGTAAACTTGTGATCAATTTTTTCAATACTCTTCTTTAACTCCTTGTGTATTTTCGAATTCAAAGTAATAGCTTCTTCAATGTTTTTTGATACTACCGGACATATTAAAAATTCTTGCAGATCAGGTGTGCCGGGGCCAGCATGTGCACCTCCACCAAGAACATTTCCTAGGGGATAAGGTAAATTAACAGAATCATTTTTAGGATTCAAGACTTTGTAAAATGGAATTTCCAATGATTTGGAGGCTGAGTCAATACTTGCAATGGTGAGTGCGTAAGCAACCGATCCTCCAATGTTTGAATAATTCTCAGAGGTATCAATTTCTTTTATCTTTTCATGTAAACCTTTTAAATCCGAAGAATCCAGGCCTAGAAATTTTCTATTTATGTTTTTAAAATTTGAGAGGGTCGCAACCGGATCATTGTTAATAAAACTCTGTGCCTCATACTTCCCCACACTTGCTCCCGAGGGGGCACAGGCCCTCCCTGTAAATTTGTGGTCAGAAGTTACATCTATCTCGATGGTTTTATCGCCGCGGCTATTAAAGACTAGTCTTTCTCTTATGGATGTGATTTCAGGCAAATGATATCATTCCATCTCAGATTGTATCTCCGCGCGTCTTTTTCTAAGAGCTTCATAATAAGGTATAACTTGATAAATGGTTTCGACACTTGAAACGAACATTCTTCTGCAGCAATATCTGGTGATCTTTAAAGAATCCATCACTTTGTTGGGTTCTTCGCCTTGCTTTACCTGGGCCAGAAATTCATTATAAATATCAGCAATTAGCTTTCCACATGTAAAGCATCTAACCGGAACAAGCACATTATAAAAAAACGAACCCCATAATAAAAATCATTCAACCACATTATGGTCAATTGAGTGGGAATATTCAAATTATAGCTGTAATAATAAATCTCTAAAGCGGGAGTCGCCCAGCTTGGCCAAAGGCGTAAGGTTGAGGGCCTTATCCCTTAGGGGTTCGTGGGTTCAAATCCCATCTCCCGCATACAAATTTCAATAGTCTATAATCTAGTCAAGAAAGTAAGAATAAATTACAAAGAAGTGAATAGTTTTTAGATCATGAATATTATTCCGGCTACTCCCGCCCCAGAATATAAAGATATACTAAAATGGAACGACAATAAAGTCCGCTCCATAAAAGACCTAAAGGGTAAGGTCATATTATTAGATTTTTGGACATATACATGTATATTTTGCTTAAGAACAATCCCTACAATAGAACTTTTAAAAAAAAAATATGAAAATTATGGTTTAGAAGTTATAGGGATACATTCTGCGGAATATGATTTTGCAAAGAAAGAAGAGAATATAGATAGGGCTCTAAAAATGTATGGCCTAGAGAACACCATTACTGGTTTGGATGTAAACAATAAGACTTGGGAACTATATGGAAATTCTTATTGGCCAAAACACATTCTTATCGACAAGGATGGATTTGTTAGATATGAGCACCCCGGGTATGGCCTTGCCGAAGATTTTGATGATGCGCTATCAGATTTACTCGATATCTCAGGTTCTGACACTTCTGTAAAAGAAACTGAATTTAAGGATCAGTCTGATATTGGAGATTTGACCTCCCAGAATGACGACGCCATCATACCTAATTCCCAAAGTAGTAACGAACTAACTAACATTACAAAAATGTACGGTATACACTTTCCAGGGATGGCACCGGAGATCTGTGTTGGTTATACTAGACTTAGGCGCTTTGGAAACAATCAAAATGTAAGAGTTGAAGAACATAATATTTTTAACGAAGTACCTCAAGCATTGGACAATGTTGTATATTTGAAAGGAAAATGGTTTTGGGGAAAGGAAGGAGTAGGCGCTTCTCTGGACCATAAGGATAAGAATCCATCTATCATTTTTAAGTATAATTCTGCATCAAATGTCAACATAATAACCGGTTCTACTGATGGTAAACCAGCTAATGCAGAGATCATGCTTGATGGCAAGTATTTAAGTGAAAATCAGCTAGGATACCATTCAAAACTAGTAGATGGAGTCAGTTCAGCAGACATTACATGGCCTTTTCTGATGAATATAGTAAAAACAAAAAATCACGAAATTCACAAGCTAGAAATACTTCCGAGGACCGACAATTTCTTTTTTTATACTTTTGTTTTTGGGTAGCACTACTCATTGACAGGATTGGCTTTAATAAGTAAATAGACACGATAATAAGAGATCAAGGCTAACTCGATGTTATAATGGAAGAAGAAAATAAGTTACGAACAGACGGTAGAAACGTCAAGGAAGGAGATAAGCCCTTTGATTTTGAATTCCAGGATATACAAGGAAAAACATCTAAACTCTCGGATCTTATAGGAGAAAAAAAAATTATAGTATACTTTTACCCGAAGGATTTTACACCCGGATGTACAATTGAAGCTGAAGAATTTAGCCGGGACTATGATCAATTTAGAACAGACAATATTGAAATCATTGGCATCAGTCCAGATACGGAGGAATCACACGTCAAATTCCGCGAAAAAATGAAAATCCCTTATATGCTTGCGTCAGACATACATAATAATATCTCAAAAAATTTCGGCGTATTTGGTCTGAAAAAATTTATGGGAAAGGAATACTACGGAGTCAACCGATCTACGTTTCTGATCGATACGAGTGGCAAAATAGTAAAGATTTATGACAAAGTAAAGCCAAAGGGACATTCAAAAGAGGTTTTAGAATACTTTAAGTCTGTTAACAATTAGATGAGTCGTTTCTATACTAGCTATCACTTTCTTCATCATCAATTTCATTATCATAATAATCTTCAGCATTTTTGGATGATTTATCTTCCATATTGATACCATATACAGAAAACAAGATTTTATTGACTTTGCTTTCATCAAGATCAAAATTAACAAAGTAATCTTTTCGAAGGTTTATTTGATTCTCAAGATTCTTGGTTCTATCAATGTTGAAACCTTCACTTGTCGCAGTGCCCCTAAAAAGCTGAAGCAGTTCAGAAGTTTCTTTTAGAATACTGTTTCCTGCTTTATTTAGATCATTTAACTTATTAGATAATAGATCGCTGTTTTCAAGTAAGTTAATAGTAAACTTATCAATAAATAAAAAAATCAATAATCGTATTTTTTGAAATTTAAATTTAAAAATATTTTGATCACTCAAATTGGGTATATACTTGCATATCAAAAACTGATATTCATCCAAATTCTTAATTATGGTAATAGAAACCCCCAATCCACTAATTTTTTCCTTAAGTGCAGGGACGTTTTTGCAATTTAGCATTAATTTTCCAGATTGCTCCCGTATTACTAGTCTATTTGATCCAATTCCGTCATACTCTAATACCTTTTTACAAGGTTTTGATGACATAATTATTTTGGAGACTAAAAGTTGAAATGTTTGCGACAATTTGATAAATAAGTGGGCATTATTCTACAATATATACAATACTGGTTCAGTATCTATCACGATACTAGAGTCAAATTATAAACCTTACATTTTACGATATTTTGCCAAGACTTGAATAGTTCTAATAGATTTGACTATCTACTTTGAATTTC
>QCWC01000324.1 GCA_013114705.1 Candidatus Nitrosocosmicus sp.
GGCCTTTACTGCAGCTTCTAGGTATTTTGCTTTTCCCGTTATTTTGAAACCTTTGACAAAGGCCGATATGGCCAAAGCATTCCATGATAGAATTGTCTTATCGTCTTTTTGAGGTCTTACTCTTTTCTCTCTGACATCAAAGAGTGTTGCTGAATTCACATCTATTATGTTTTTAATCTCTTCTACGGTTAAACCATGTTTTTTTGATAGTTGTTCAATTGAATACCTTACATTGAGTATGTTTTTTCCCTCAAAATTTCCCATTTCAGTAACACCAAAATACTCACAAAATATATCTTGATGTAGTGGAATTTTGATCATTGAAATTATTTCTCTTTTTGACCAAACATAAAATTTCCCCTCTTCACCATCGGAATCTGCATCCTCGGCCGAATAGAAAACCCCTTTATCATTGGTAAGCTCTCGCAATATGTAATCTAGTGTTTTTTCAACAGTGTCTCTAAATATTTCGTCTTTGGTAATTTGATACATTTCACAAAATAGTATGACTAATAATGCATTATCATACAACATTTTTTCAAAATGAGGTACTAACCATTTTTGATCTGTTGAATATCTAGAAAATCCTCCTCCTAAATGGTCATGTATTCCTCCAAAGATAATCTTGTCACATGTCAATAAAACAAAATCTTTGAATTTTTCTATTCCTGAAATATGATAATATCGTAACAAGAACAACAAATTTGAAACATTTGGGAATTTGGGAGAAATGCCAAAACCGCCATTAACAAGGTCTGCCATCTGTAATAGATTTAGCGCCGATTCATCTAATACCGTCTTGTCAATTTCACCAATATTGTTACCTCTGATATCTTTTGAGGTACTTGCTAATGCTTCAACAAATTCTGAGGTCGTCTTATTTATGTCGTCTTTTTTTGCCATATATGCTTGTGAGAGTTGTTTAAGGATTTCTCCAAAGCCGGGCATTCCATATCTACTCTCCTTTGGAAAATATGTACCCACATAAAATGGCTTGAGGTCTGGAGTCAGAAATACGGATAAAGGCCAACCTCCATTACCAGTTACTAATTGACATGCCCTTTGATAAATATCGTCGATATCTGGTCTTTCTTCTCTATCGACCTTTATGTTAATGAATTTTTCATTCATAATTTTTGCAATTTCATTATCTTCAAATGACTCATGCGCCATCACATGACACCAGTGACAAGAGCTATAACCTATACTGAGAAAGATCGGTTTATCCTCTTTCTTTGAGCGATTAATTGTCTCGTCATTCCAAGCTAACCAATTAACTGGATTAAATGCATGTTGCAATAAATAAGGGCTACTCTCATGTATCAAAGAATTCGGTTTTCTCTCGACCTTATCATTCATTATGATAACTAGTCATCTTAGATGTATTATGTATTTATGTACGTAAATTGTAATAATGTGTTTCAACAAGTACCATTTTCTAAATTTTGTTTGTTTGTGTACCTGTTAACAAATAGTATGGTATGTTATAATGCTTAACTTACGACTACTGTACCAACCATTCCGGGATGCAGTGTGCAGAAATAAGGATATTCGCCCGCTACTTCAAAGGTATGTTCGAATGTTTTTCCTTTGCTGGTCAGCGCTGTAGGTCCAGTCAACCCCGAATCGAATTCTTTTCCAACGTCTGCTGCACCTACTTGCCCAGAGGTGACCGTATGAAAAGCTGCGTCATCATTTGTCCAAACAACCGTTTGACCTATAGTAATCTCGACGGGATTTGGATTATAAGCGGTATCGGTCAAAGTAGACGCACCTGAAACTATAGATACTTGTACCTTTTGTGAGTCTGAGCTTGTTGCATTAGAGGAGCTTGTTGCATTAGAGGAGCTTGTTGCATTAGAGGAGCTTGTTGCATTAGAGGAGCTTGTTGCATTAGAGGAGCTTGTTGCATTAGAGGAGCTTGTAGCTTGTTGCATTATCCGCAAGGAAAGGACGAAGTGAAGGCGGTGTTTGCAATACAGTGGGGTCTGTAATGACAGGCTCTTCTGGTAAATGATATTCAGCTCTTAGGGTTGATTGCTGCAAATTTAAAACGTCAGATGAAAAGGATGGACCAATGTATCCAAAAGAAGCCCATAATACATAAATAAATAACAATGAAAGTCCCATTACTATCAGGGAGATACCTATAGTACCTATTTTCCATTTCTTGGCTGGGAGTTTTGGAAGGTCATCCTCCGTTGACATAAATACAACAAAAGATAAAGATATTAAAAAGGTTACTAAACGTAAAAGTTAACATTTTAGTTCTAACAAGTATATTAAATTATGAATCCTGAGAAAAAAATAGAATCACTAAATCTTGTAATACCAAAGGGAATATCAAAAGCACTAGGCTCTTATGTTCCAATAGTAAGAGTAGATAATCTTGTTTTCATTTCTGGTCAAATTCCACTTGATATGGAATATCCTACTAATGATTTAAAATATAGAGGTAAAGTGGGAAAACAAATTTCAATAGAAGATGCGCAATCAGCCTGCAAAATCTGTTGTCTTAACGCGATCTCAATTCTGAAAAATTTGGTAGGGGATT
>QCWC01000066.1 GCA_013114705.1 Candidatus Nitrosocosmicus sp.
AGACTATGGTATGATTCGGATTATCCTCTGATTTGGTAGTCATATTTTTGATGAAGGACACAGAATGACAAAATTTTATATTACGAGTATGCAGAAGCATAAAAATGGTCATCAGCATTATCTACTGGTTGAATAATATTAGGAATACTAATTAACCGTGTTATTTTGAATGTTTCCTCTTTCTTGAGTGTTTATTGAATCTAAACGGTTACTTTAAGAAAGAATTGTCAGATTCATGGCCATTTAATGAACAGTTGCTTATAGTCCTGCGACTTACACTATACAGAGCAAAAATCAAAATACCTATTGCAAAGAATCTCAATGGAATCTGATAATTTGTAAGAAAAGTAGTAGCAATTATACCTGCACTTCCAAATGTAGAAATTATTACAAATCCGATTGAAGAACAGCTTGCACAAGTACTAAATAAAGTCGTCAGAAACGAACTCGAAAGTAACGATTTGTATTCACTATTTATTGAATTTCTTAATAGGTAAATATTCATTGAAACAGTGACTCCCAAAAGTGTTGCACTTATGGTAGATAGAATGAACCCTACTATAGCATCATTTGGTAGGTAAAAATACAATATAGGGGAGAAAAATAGCAGTTCATCAAAGACATTAAAAACTACCCAAAAAACAGTAAAAACCAGAACGGTTATTCCAATATACAAAATTGGATTTGAACCATATACTAATCTGAATACAAAAAATCCGGACATCTAATTCTTTTTGATCTTGCTTTCCAATTCGTCGATAATTACCTTAAATATAGGAAAAGGCTTTGGACCTTGAATTTTTTCAATTATTGATCCATCACTGGACATTATTATGAAAGATGGTGTATCGGTAAATCCCAGGGAATTTGCCATAGCAATATCCCTGTCTACTAATGACTCATATTTTTTAGTGTCAAAACATGAATCAAACTGAGTAGAATTGATATCAGGTAGTTGGGAAGCAAATTTCTTTATGTTGTCAACATCAACCCATCCAGAATCGATTGCACCTTGATTTGTATACAAAATCTTATGAAACTCCCAGAATTTTCCTTGGTCGTTTGTGCATTGTGCTGCAAGTGAAGCGTTTTTTGAATCAAAACCTCGATTCGGAAGATGTTTGAACACATAGACGGCTTTGTCTGATTGAATATAAGATGAATTGATCTGTTGTTCTGTATTGTCTACATATCTTTTACACAGGTGACATTGAAAATCGCTAAAGTCTATAACCACTAGTGAAGCATTTAAATTCCCATAATAAGGCGAACCTTGATTAATTAACGTAGATAGGGTAAGGTTATTGTCAGGGGCTAATGCAAAAGCCATTTTCTTCACTACATGTTGATTAGATTCTGCATAGCTGATATTTAATACCACAAATAGTAAAAAAGATAAAAAGACAAAAGATGAACAAATATTAACTTTATTTTGAGTAAATATCATACTCTAGATTAAATATCATCGTTTCCTGTATAAATCCTCCTTTTATTCGTGATCCTATTATCTACTGAAGTTCGACCAGAACAGAAAACCGTTTTGATTTGATGATCCTAATAGAGCTATTGATTTCTACGGTATTAGATAAGAAATTACATTAAAAAATTCTAACTTTTATCATTTAAAATAGTTTCAGACTCGGAAGAAGGTAGCTCAAAAAGAATGAAATATTTGGATAAAATGGCGGGCGTTAACGGGGAAACACCATATCAATCGATAGATGAAGCGGATACAGCCTACACATTACATTGGTGTAATTAATATCTTGGGGCTTAGTGACGTACCGTGATGACATGGTTTGTTGCACAATGGGCAATTCTTTCTATCAAAATTAATACAACGACAAACATGATCTGCAAGTGAATCTTTGGATGTTTTGATAGATTCTTTATTACTAGCACAAGATGAACACACAGTGTTGGTAGTCTCAGGGAGCACTATACCACCACAAATCTCGCATGCTTTCATTTCTCAAATTCTATGTCGATATTATTGATAAACTCTTTGTAAATACCAATAATGAAGATAATTCACAATATTATATGATTAAGTAAACCAACAACATTTATGCCTAAAAAATAATAATAGTAGTAGTATAGACAAATGCGATACTATATACAGTGACGCATTTGATGGAAATCATTAGGATATCCACATGATGTTTGATAACAGATTTTCATTTGATTGATTTTTCAGTAGAGCATTTATGCTTTCCACTCCAGTTAGGTTTAACAAGACATAACCAAGTTTTTCCATGTCGATATCCTTAATATCGCAACTACACAATAAAAATATCCCTAGTTTTTTTTTGGGATCAATTCCTGCATAGGAATTCCACCCATTGATTGCACCAGCGTGATTCAGTATTTCAGTTCCAAAATTAGTAAATACACCCTAAACCAGAGCAACATAAGCATCATAATGCGTTGGATTTGATATCGATGCAGAATGACTTAACAAATGTTGTAGTTGGATGGAGGTATCGAGTTTGGTATGGAGTAGACCAATGTTAGCTGACAAATATTTGACCAAGTCATCAGCCGTAGAATGGAGTGCACCAGCACCTGCGATAATTTCAGGAACAATAGGTGTCTCAATTTCAGATCCGTTTAGATGGCCAGTTGGATACCTGTAATTTACCTTATGATCTGAGAGCATAATTTTAGTGTCATTTACACCCAGTACATTGAGAATCCGATTTTTGATAGGACCCACATGAGATATTCCACCTTGCTTTAGACTCAATAAGTGATCAAGTAATCCCATCCCGTAATCAGAGTAAAGAAAGATCGTACCAGGTTTGGTGGTTAATGTAATTTTGGACAACGCTTTTTACATTCGGGCTGAATAATAATCTGAATTAAGTTCCCAATTGTATTGTTTGCCCCTGTGTCTGAAGGCATAAAGGGAAGACCCGAAGTATGAGTTGCAAGGTTTTCGAGCGTTATTTTTTTACCATGATATTGAGGTACGGTTTCCTACTTGGGAAGGTACATTTCGATTGAATCATGAAGATTTACAATTCCTTGAGTCATCATGTCTGCTTATACTAGAGTAGTAAATCTCTTTGTAATCCATCCAATGTCAAAAAAAGGTGCTTCCATTGACCGGTATATTATTATCTTTAGAAACATTCCCATAGCCAGATAATTTTACTTCACTAGAATCTACAAACCCTATTACGATGGCTGCCTTAGACTTGTTGACCATATCCTCTAAGATTATCTCCCTGATACTACTAGGTGATTCGTTAGAGTATTCTTTTAATTATGACTTGTCCAATTTTCAGTACTGTCTGACATGTTTCTGGAATAGGAAACAGAATAAATAAACGGTATTGAAACTACAAGATAGAATGTAATAATAAATATACCTGCAAATATGAACATAGTCAAAGGCTTATGGTGTAAATTTGCATACATATATTACTTAAATATGAATCGCTAATGAAATGAACCGTCGAGATATTTTTTGAACATAGGTATTGGAAATCAAGGAGTTTAATAAATTTAATTTATTTCACCACTGATGAATTAAATGCCTGCATACAATCAAATGAAATCTATACAGTTACTACTAATAGGATGTTGACTTAGTGCTTCTCAATATGATACAATTCTAATGAAACATCGGAGAATGGGGATTTGCTTATGTCCAGATAATTTCCTGTAAAATGAATTGATATTGTACGGCAATTCATTACCATAAAAGAGTGTCTGTGTTAGCGACAAGCGAAAGAAATTTGATCAATTTCTTTAACCTAATTGAATCAAAACCAATGAATCAAGAGAGCGCATAAGATGTTTTCAGATACAGAATTTCCTCCTCTCAGAACTTTATTACGGTAAATCACGGATGCTATCCATTGTAATACATGAGCAAAGAAACTATTATTAATGATATAATAGTATTCAGGAGCAGAAAATTTCGAGTAAAAGTTTTTTCTATGTGTTTATTATTACTGATCTATAATGAAAGCATTGTCAAATATTGAAATTTTTGGATTATCATTTGTTATGGTTGTGGTATTGGTTTTGTATACAAATCTTTATTTTGATGCTTTCGGTCAAGGAAATGAGAAAAAGTATGAGATGGTATTAGAAAGTCAAAATTACACCCATAAAGGAATTACGGGTGAAATTGTTGGTGAGATTTTAAATAATGGAACAGACACTGTAAGGGCAGTAGAAATTTCTGCTATTTTTTATAATGATAGTGGGATTGTAGGATATGAATCAGATCGCACTGACCCTACTACTATAGATTCAGCGGAAAGAGCAGTGTTTGTTTTGCCAATAATTGACGAAGTCATCTTGAGTGATGCTGAAAACTATGAATTGACCATTAAATGGCAAGACGAGTATTCAAGAGATTATTTTGTGAGATTAACCGGGGGAGATATACCAGATAACAGTGACAGCGGTGGAGATGACAGTGACAGTGACAGCGGTGGAGATGACAGTGACAGTGACAGCGGTGGAGATGACACATAGGAAAGAGACTATAGATAAGCAGGTGTTTCTCACAATTACACAGTGTTAAACATACTTTCGGTATAGCAAGCAAATATCCTCATTAATGCATATTGGGCCATGAATGGCTGGAAGAGTCATTGTTGCCCAGGTATTCTTAATCGGTTGAGTTTCAAGTATAAGGTAAAAGTTATTGTATGAATAAAGGGTAAATTTCGTCATATAACATTATAGGATTATTTGCAAGGTCAAATGAGGTTTATAGTCAATAAAGAATCAAAAAACTATTTTCGCGAGAAGATATTAGTTTTTTGATTAGAGAGATTGACATATCTTTTGATGCGCTGATTCTACTTGTAAATTGATAAATAATTCTTAATTTACAAATTTACGGTTTTTGAACATTGGTAAAAAAACCAGATACTCAACTCATTATTCTAACTGCTATTTGTGTTTCATTATTATTGTACTCCAATAATTTCATGATAAATAACTTATCGTATGGTGCCTACATTAAAGCACCTTTAGCACCAAGCGGACCTTCAATTAATGACGATAACCTCCTGGTTCAAAAAGTAACCGATGGACTTGAAATACCCACTAGTATGGCGTTTTTGGGACCAAATGACCTATTAGTTACAGAAAAAGAAACAGGGAAGGTTATTCATATTGTGGATGGTCAGATACAAGATGAACCAGCTCTTGATGTGACAGTAGCCAATAGCATAGAAAGAGGCCTGCTAGGCATTGCCATATCAAAACAACCAGATGGAAAGACCTTCGTGTTCATTTCGTTTACTGAATCGGGTAATGAAGTGGATGGAAGTGATGTTGAAAGTAATGTAGACCCAGCAGGTAATAGACTATATCGGTATGAATATGTAGATGGTCAGCTGATCAATCCTGTTTTGTTATTAGATTTAACCGCAATACCACCCAATGATCGAGGTGAACATAATGGAGGTAAGATCCGTATTGGTCCAGACAACAACATATATTTTATTGTAGGAGAAGTAGGAGGACACAGAACCCAGGCTCAAAATATTGAAGATGGACCACCACCAAATGGTTTAGGAGGAGTATTAAGGATTACACAAGATGGTCAAATTATACACGGAGAACCCTTATTTGGTAACGAATTACCTCTAAATTTATACTATGCAATGGGTATTCGAAACAGTTTTGGCATGGATTTTGATCCGGTAACAGGAAACTTATGGGATACTGAAAATGGACCTTACACCGGAGATGAGATTAATTTGGTTTTTCCGGGCTTTAACAGCGGTTGGTCGTTGATTCAAGGATTATCTCAGAACGACCTGCTTGGTTCTGGTGCAACATCTGATGACCTTGTTTATTTTGGAAAAGGAAGTTATGCTGAACCTAAATTATCCTGGGTTACTCCAATTGGCATTACCGCATTAAAGTTCTTGAATTCAGATAAGCTGGGAAAGCAATATCAAAATAATATGTTTGTAGGCGATATAAATAACGGTCTTCTATACCGATTCATACTTAATGATGCTCGAGACGACATATCTTTTGATAGTGGATATACTGGAAACACTGCTTTATTAGCAGACAAAGAAGTTAATGATCCAAAGGAGAATCAACCCTTTATTTTTGGTCAAGGATTTGGTGGAATAACAGATATTGAGGTGGGTCCGGATGGATTTTTATATGTCTTGAGTTATACTGGCTCTTTATTTAGAATTGTACCTTCACCTGCCGGTACAACAACTACGATGAGTAGTTCCGCCAGTCCCGCTAATAATGCTAGCACTACAGAAGATCAGCAAGCAGTCGAACAATCTGAAAATGAGAATGATCAAAGCGTAGCACAAAATGGAAATTCTGTTCCAGCTGTCATCTTAGGATTATACGACGCAAAGTCCTATTCTCCAAACCCAATCACAATTGAAAGAGGTCAAACAATAACATGGTATAATGGGGATACTATTTCTCATACTGTAACTTCAGGAACAGACAATGATGCCAACGCCGGGCAGATATTTGATTCTGAAGCCATAATACCAAATCAATATTATAGCATCACATTTGATGATTCCGGCATATATCCCTACTATTGTTTTTACCATCCATCAATGGTCGGAGAGGTTGTTGTAGAATAAGTACACTTCAACATCCATTTTACATTTATTAGAAGTTTTACGCAAACAACAGACCAGCTACTCCAAAAAATTTTCATTTGATATGATTTCGAGGATACAACAAGGGTCCAATCAATTGACAGGTGCTTGACAATTAGTTTTTCTGACCATGTGGGAATATGCAATCAGATTTCCAACATAGAAATACGATTAACACTCGAATTTACATAGAGGCAAGGGGTCATGGTCGGGCCTCATAAACGACAATTAGAGGAGTCTGAGTGGTCCTCCTAAATATCGAAAACCCTGCTTCATAAGCAAGATCCTTTATCTTTTTTTCACCTGCTTGAGCACCCAATGCCGGACCGTTATCCGCTAAAGAATTAGGTACACAAACAATTGAGGATACAGCATAGGATATTTTACCCATCAGATTTAGATTATCCTCTAGTTTATCATTAGCAAGGGGCTCAACTATCATGCATGTTCCATCACTTTTCAATGATTGTTTCGCAAACTTGAGGGCTCCAAGTGGATCACCCATGTCATGAAGACAATCAAAAAACGTAATCAGATCATAATCGTTTCCTATAGATTCATTGGTAGCGGATACTACTATAAAATTTGTATTGTTTTGTATATTCTCTTTTAGGGCATTCTCCTGGGCAGCCTCAATTGATGGCGTATGGTTATCATAACCATAAAACTGTGAGTTTGGAAACGATTTTGCCATAATTGTGGTAGAAATACCATAACCGCATCCAATGTCGGCAACCTTTGCTCCTTTCATTAATTTGTCTGCTAGTCCTTCCATAGAAGGTATCCATGATTGGACTAAATTTGTTAGATATCCAGGTTTAAAGAATCGTGCAGTACCTTCAAATAGATCATGATGATGTTCGCCCCACTTAAGGCCCTTACCAGTTTTAAAGATTTCTGCGAATTTGTCTTCATCCTTAAATAACGATCTTACTAATTGATAACCCCCCCATAGTAAATACGGGGCTATCTTCGTCTGCTAAAACCATTGCGTTTTCAGGTGCCAATGTAAACTTTTTACTTGTCGCATCATAGGAAATATAATCTGCCGCGGCTTGGCTTGCGAGCCATTCTCGAATGTAGCGTTCTGAGGTATCAGTCTTCTGAGCTAATTCTTCGTATGTTAATGATCCATACTGCTGCAAGGCTTTATACAAACCCAATCTATCTCCCAGCATAACCATCAATGCGCATATGCTACTACCCATATCCCCAATAGATTTCATGACAAAATTCTCTAGTTTTTTATTATCTATAGAAGTTGATTCAGTATTAGCACTCATAGAATTTTCAACAATAACAATTATTTAAGCAAATTGAAAATTGGATCATTTTGGAAAAGATGAAGGAGAGGTATGTAAAATTCAGCTTTGAGAGTGTCCAAATTCTAGATCAATTTTAATCCTTAAACTAAAAATAGAAATTATCTAAATAGGTATAATCGTATATATTTTTTATACTAATATTTTTATGCAACAATTATCACCTATGAATGATTTCTGTGTCAAAGACAGCAGCATCAACCTCATCGTCATCTACTACTCTTATAGATAGGTATGTATCTAAAATTGTAATTCCTAGTATATCTACAATTGCACAGGAAAAAGATGTGTTGAGATGTACGTCAGAATGCTGTTCTAACAGAGTGATTTGTAGATGCGGAGTATGTTTGGAGCACTTATGCTATGATCATGCTTACTTGCACAGGCATTCCATGACAAATTTGGAAATTATAAAATAGTGAATTCATGTTTGTGATTTTGGCGTACTTTCTTTGAATCTAGTCGCTTGTTGCTACTTTTAGTATCTTATGTCTCTAAAAGACGACCCTTTCATCATGAAACTCTAGAAAGGACAAAAAAAATAAAAATATTAGATTTGGGGAACATATGGATCAATTTTTACCAGGAATTGACAGTAGTATCCACTTTGACTGAGCAAATTTCAATGGGGCATAGGCTATAGTCATATTTTTTCCATCAATACCTTCTATGATAGATCCCAGTTCTCCATTATTGGCATTTTCAAAACTTTGAAGGTGCTTAAATGATTCTAATCCAGTTGCATTAGATTGAGAATCAGATATTTTAGTGCCATTACCATCTAAGATTAGGAGTCTTGTTTCATTTTTACCAGCAGACTCTGATTTTAACAATTCATCAAATTGTTTCAAATCCAATCCCAGTGCTAACACCCCTATCAAAGTTTTGTTTGTTTCCTTTCCTGAAAAAACCGGGCTAGCTACAACGACGAGTGGCTGACCAGTTGAGGCGGATATGATAACGTTACTTAAATAGGGGCTTTTTGAATCTATTGCTCCATTTATATGATCGCGATAACCATAGTTAGATTTAGAACTATCCGCCTGAGAGGAAAGGAATGGTTTACTAAAATAAGTATCTTCATTTGGAAGTCTATAGTTATATTTGATAAAGGTAATGCTCTGAAGGAATTTGTTAAATTCATAGATTGATAAGCAAGATTCATAATCCGTGTGATTTCCCGTTCTACCGATTGTAGACTGCAGGTAATCCGAGATTTTCGAGCAGTTTTGTATCTGAAGAACTTGACTGTTGTGACGGTATAACACTAGGATCATGCGGTATATCGCCTTGAGATAAGGGTTCAATTGCTTGTGAGAAGGTTTCTTTAACAGATGTCGATCCAACCGAGACTGTAAATGAGCCAAGGAAGAGTACTAACACAGAGAACAAAATTAATTTCGATTGATATTCTCCAATCATTGCGTTGATTCATGAACTGTTCTTTATAAAATTTTATCTGCATTGTATGAAGTTAATGGCATAAATTATCATCTTTCTTTTTTTTGTGATTGAATAAGATCTCGTGTCGAGATCAAATTTCTTAATTATGTTCTATTTAATCCAGCTCTATATGAAAAGAATAGATCATTTTCAAAAACAATATTTGATTTAACTTCCTATATGTATAACTTGATCAAAGAAAATACACGATGTGAATTTTTTGCAGAGTCCGCCTGCAATTGCGGATATTGTTGTATTGATGGATGAGACAAAGCAAAATACTAAAAATTTCTAGCACCACAAATTAGTTAGGCAGGTATACATCATTTTCTTTTTTGGAAACACATTATCTATCAATCCAAGACTTTTTTTTATTCGTTATTTATTTCAAATATTTCTTATATATGGATGTCATGATATATCATTTTCGACCACCATTTTTTTCTTTTTGAGACATCATATTATCCTAAGGTTACGCTTTTCGCATTACTAATAATTTCAAATTAGCCTCTCCCCTAAATTGATAACTAGGGATGAGGTCAAAGAAGGTTACAGAAGGAACTGAGCAAACTGACAGTTGAATACCTTCTTTTTCTTCTCAACAGAATCCATGAGGAGGATTTATGAGTCCCATAATGATCCCAGGAGGTATATTTTTCAAAGAATGGTTTTTATGCATGACTTTGTGTGCTGGAAGAATCCATTTCACATCATCACCTGAGTAATATGAAGCAATAGATTATTTACAATTTTTTAATGTTTTTGGTTGAGAAACAATATCATAAAATTAAAATGTGGATAATGTGATAGAATATTATTTTGCGGTTTACAATTTAGAATTAAAATGAATTGAGTAACGTTTTGTAGTATCAAAGTGATAATTCTCGTACAGAGGTTTACATGCTAACAAAATTCCCAAGAAAACTGACCGAACGAAGAATATGAATCACAGAACATAATAGAAATATTAAAAAAAGTAAGTGGGAACAATTAAAGATTTCAAGTAGGTATCAGTGAATCTTGATATACAACCTTTTGGCATAAGTTGGAGTGAATGGCATTAATGAATTGAAATGTTGTCCA
>QCWC01000067.1 GCA_013114705.1 Candidatus Nitrosocosmicus sp.
TAACGAACATACCAATCTAGCAAAGTCATTTAGAGTTTTTAATTTAATACAAATTGGAGATTTTAACAATTTTAGCCTAACTTAAGAACAAGGTTAACATTCCATATATAATTTTAATACAATAAGGATATATATTAACATCAGACACTGGCGTCTAAAATTTCAATAATTTTCAATAAGCAGTAAAAATATCGCACTTTCGAGTCATACTATGTGAATGCTGAAATTCATAAAACAAAATTATTTATTCTATAATATCAAAAGATAATCAAATTAGACCATCAAATCATCCAAACTGCATTTAAAAAAAATGATATTTCCTATCAAATAACATTTAATATCGAAAAAAATCAAACAATATTGTGTTAGGTTACTCTGATGATGATATTAAGAATGCAGCAGAGATTAGAGAATGGCTTACCAAGCAAATTTTGGAAAAGCAAGATGAAATAGAAAAAATAAAGATTACACTTTCACTCATTGATGCGGTATTAAAAAACGGTAGTTTCAAGACAGCTGCAAATTTAACTACTACCACTACTACTACGCCTGCTGCTGCTGCTAAAAGCAATCCACTACAAACCAAAAAGATGGAAGTTGGTTCAGCCATTAAATCTTACAAAAATACTGCGGTCAAGCGTCCCACTGAAGGGAGGCGAAATGTTGTAGATGATCCAATCGCCATCGAAGTAAAACCAATCAAGCGGTCAAAAGACAATACTTTGGTAGCTCAAGTACATATTTTCCCTGACAGCGTAGAAATCATTCCCGAGGAAATGATCAGCATTAGTATTGAAACACCACCTTTCCGATCTTTCTTCTTAAACAGAATATTGCAAGGAATGAGAAATAAGGACCAAGAGAAAATCAAGCAGGGATATTTATCAGAATCAGAAATGATAAATTTTGAAATAATTACAGATGAAGTCAATAGTGAAAACATAAAGAAAGTAATAATAAACAATTATAGGGATAAAGAACGCGTAAATGAGATTTTTAATACGGCAGCCTGGGTAATTACAAGAATGCTAGAAAAGAGTGAAAAGTAATGGATAAAATCGTAGTACTGGATTTTGGATCACAATACAGTCACTTGATTTGCAGAAGGATAAGAGAATCAAATGTTTACTGTGAATTGGTACCTTATAATGTTCCTCTCGCCAAGATCACAGAGTTGAATCCAAAAGGAATAATTTTTTCAGGGGGACCTGCCAGCGTGTACTCGAAGAATTCTCCAAAACCAGATAACAAGATTTTTGAAGCTGGGATCCCTATTTTAGGAATATGTTACGGTCATCAGATAATTATAGATCATTTTAATGGAAAAATAAAAAGAGTTGATAAAAGAGAATATGGAAACGCGCTACTTGAAATTTCAGATAAAACAAATCTATTTAGTAATATTCAGTCTAATACCCTAAAATGTTGGATGAGTCATAGTGACGCCGCTGAAGTACTTCCTGAAGGCTTTAAGATCTTAGCAAAGACTACCAGTTCCTTTTCCGCCGCCATAGGAAATAACGAGAAGAAAGTCTATGGATTACAATTCCATCCAGAGGTTGCTCATACAGAGAATGGCAATACCGTATTGAATAATTTTGCTAAAGTAATCAGCAAAGCAAATCCAGAATGGAACATGACTAACTTTGTTGAAAGCATTGTTAAAGAAATACAAGAAAAGACAAAAAACGAAAAAGTTCTTTGTGCTGTTAGTGGCGGAATCGATTCCACCGCATGTGCAGTTCTCATCAACAAGGCTATAAAAAATAATTTAACCTGCATTTTTGTCGATAATGGGCTATTGAGAGAGAATGAAAAAGAAACAGTTCAGGAAATGTTTACTCAAAAATTAAGAATACCACTTACGGTTATCGATGCTAGGGAAAGATTCCTAAAGAAGTTGGACAAGATATCTGATCCCGAAATAAAACGAAAAAGGATTGGTGAAGAATTTGCAAGAGTATTTACAGAGTTTGCTGAAAAAGAAGGTCCATTTCAATGGCTAGCACAAGGAACCTTATATCCAGATGTCATTGAAAGTGGAGTTTCAGGAGGACCTGCGACTGTAATAAAGACCCATCATAACGTCGGCGGTCTACCTGAATGGCTAAATCTCAAGGTTCTTGAACCCCTGAGGTTTTTATATAAGGATGAAGTACGAAATGTATCCAGGATACTTGGAATTCCCGAAGAAGTATTGACCAGGCATCCATTTCCCGGGCCAGGTTTGGCTGTCAGGATCATTGGAGAAGTTACACCAGAAAAAATAGACATAGTTAGAAAGGCCAGTAAGATAGTTGAAGATATTTTGATTGAAGATAAATTATATAGCAAGGTTTGGCAGGCATTTGCTATCGTAGGAGATGACCGTGCAGTTGGAATACTGGGTGATGAGAGATTAGAAGGTCGAATTGTGACTATCAGAATAATGGAATCTGTAGATGCCATGACTGCTGACTGGGTGCGACTGCCACATGAGACCATGGAAAAAATGAGCTCAAGAATAACAAATGAGATAGATAATGTTGCATGGGTTACATATGCAATTTCTAGCAAACCTCCGTCAACAATAGAACCCCAGTAGAAAATTTTTGGTAAATTACGATCGCATCATCAACTATTATTGGTCATTGTTCAATGGAATGCATAGAAATTAAGCCTATAACTTGAGATAATTGATTTAACTGAGAAATTTCAGATATGCAAATGTAGGCTTAGTGCCTATCTTTTAATTTATTTCTTCTATTGACCTTGTTATTATTCATCTTCTTAAGACGAAGTATTATGAGGAAGGTCACACCCCAAAGAATTAATGCAATAGATATGTAATTAATCATCCACAAGTACCCTCCTACCAGAGCTAGTGCAATCCCTATAAATCCAAGAATATTTCTGGTTTTCACAATACTATATTGTTACCTACCCCATAAATAGGTGAAGGATAGTTTGAATTAGATACTTGTGTCATTTCAGCAAAAGTCTTCTTTGATAGCATTTCGATTAGATTTTTTGCAACATACAATTTTTTCCTTTTGAGGTCATAATTGGACACACTTCTTTTAGAAAAAGATCCTATCCGAGAATCAAAATCCATCCCAACAAGTACTATTTCCCGTGCGAAAAAATGATCAGCAAGAAAAACGGCTCTATCGCCGTCCGTAAAACCACCGAAATTGAAAATGTTGGATAATGGAAAACTTTGAGTTGTCCCTATAATATTTCTAAAATTTGATATGAATGAATTGATTTTTTCAATATTATCACCATGAGCATGGATAAACATAATCGAACCTTTCATGTTAGCAGTAACAAGGGATTCATGATGACCATCTAAATCGGTTATGACAAAATCAGGTATAATCCCCAATTTCAAAAGAAGTTCAGTTGCTCCATCTGCAGCCATTATCACAAAATTGGATTTAGTTGATTTGTCTGATTTTGATTTAGAATTATCATAGATTTTAAGAATATAGTCCTGGATATTTTGATCTTCGATGCTGGGTCCAGCTCCAACGACCATAGTCTTGCTTTGATAAATTCTGTCACAATGGCTCATGTTCTTACGACTGTCATCTAAATAATGAGATAAATAAAGCGCACTTAAAAAATCCATTTCAGCTCGTAAATTCAAATACTTTAAAATCGCCTGATAGTGACGATACCAACTATTAAATCTCAAATGGTCACCATAAAAATCAGGAATTTGTTTTATTTTTGTCTTTGCCCATTTTATGAATTTAATAATTTAGTTAGAAACCGTTAACTACGATACATGTTAATTTAACCGCTGTATATGGATGATAGAGACAACATAACAGACAGTAGACTAAAGGAAATTTACCAATTCAAAAATATAGCTGTAGTTGGCATGTCTCCGACTGAAGGTAAACCAGCGAACTACGTTCCAAAATATTTAATTGAAAAAGGTTATAACGTAATTCCCGTCAATCCAATTTATGATAGTGTATTGGGAAGAAAAACATATCCTAAAGTATCAGCGATTCCAGTTGTAGTAGATATAGTAGACATTTTTAGAAAATCAGAAGAAATTGTTCCAATTGCTCAGGACGTAATAAAGAAGGACGGTGTTAAAGTCCTTTGGATGCAATTGGGAATTCACAACCAAGAAGCATTAGAAATCGCCCAAAAAAAAGGCATAGAGGTAATCTATAATAGATGTATGCTGATGGAACATCAAAGACTATTCTTATAAAAAGTAATAATTAATAAATATATCCTGCGCCCTTGCAAGACATCAAAATTTAATTAACTTAATAAAATAGTAGAACTTTTTATTCATTGAAATATTAATGCCTAAATGGGGCCAACTGGATAACAAGGTAGATTTTAGAAAGACTAAGAATTATAACAATTTAGGACGATTTCAAGATTTCTCGAAGGTCATTATAATATGCATAGATCGTGATGATGATATTGGCATCAAGGGCGGACTTGAGACCCCAATTATAGGTAAAGAAGCGTGTATAAATGCTGGAACAAGGCTGGCAATAGAGGATCCTGAAGATTCAGATTGTAATGCCATATTTGGAGCAGTAAAATCATATGAAGAATTTAAGATAAAAGGCTATGACGTGGAAATAGCCTTGGTTGCGGGTAAACACAATAGAGGGATTGAAGGAGATGTGAAAATTACGAAGGAAATTGATACTGTTTTAGAAACTTACGTTGCCGATGGTGCGGTAGTAATATCAGATGGAGAAGATGATGAGACCGCAATCCCATTGATACAAGGAAGGGTGCCTATTATATCCATTCAAAGAATCATAGTAAGACAGAGTCGCAGTGTGGAATATTCCTATGCGATACTAGCACGGTATATAAAAATCCTTTTTTACGATCCGAGATATTCAAAATTCTTTTTAGGCCTTCCAGGTGCTTTGCTAGTCACCAGTGGATTATCAATCATATTTGGATTCTCAAGGGAAGCATTTGCTCTAGGTATCAGTATTCTTGGGGCGGCATTCATATTACGAGCCTTCGATATCGACAAATCGATTTCTACTCTTTCCAAGCCGAGTCCTTCTGCATTCATAAGAGTGTTCTCTTATTTTGCAGGAACGATGATCATTATTGCGTCGATTCTAAATGGAATTTCGCATGTTCCACAAGAAATTATTGATTCAGAGCGTCAATTAACATCTTTGATAACAAACAAGATTGTATTGAGTAGTTTTGCTAATGGAACTATTACTCTTCTTTGGATAGGAATAGCTACAATTTTTGCAGGGTTATTGCTGAGCAATTGGTTTAGAGGAAGCATAAAGATAATATACGATATTCTAAGGCTGGTAGTTTTGGGGCTTTTTTATATTCCCATGTTACAGTTAACCTCCTTGATAACAGAGCGAGGAAATCCCTTTAATCTTATATCATCATTACTAATAGGTTTGGCTATAACACTGATAGCAGCCACCTTTTTATTCCAATACTTTAGAAGCAGGAAAGGCGGGGAAGCATTAAAGCATGATGACCAGTAAGGTATATTAGAACATTGAAAAGGCTATAAGATATCCTTCCTAATGCCTATAACAGATAACCTACTAAAATTATTGTATACGGTATCGAGGCAAAATCTTATTTACAGGATATATGAAAAGCACTTGATTAAAGAAATCAATCAATTTCCCTTTCCACAGCACATCGGCATTATTTTGGATGGAAACAGGAGATGGTCAAAGATAAAGGACATGGACAAAGTCATGGGTCATCAAATGGGCGCAGATATTGCAGAAGATATGTTAAACTGGATATATGATTTAGGTATAAAAATTACAACAGTTTACGTCTTATCTAATGAAAACCTTAGTCGCGATCCCTATGAGTTAGAAAACATATACTCATTACTTGAGGAGAAATTAGTAGGATTATATAATGACAATCGCATTCATAAAAAACAAATCCGCGTAAAATCAATAGGCGAATTCGATAAAATGCCAGAAAACCTGCAAAAAATACTAAAGAAATTGGAGGACAGGACGGAGAAGTACAACAATATGTATTTGAATATTGCAATTGCCTACGGCGGGCAACGAGAGCTGATTGATGCGATTCGAAAAATAGTCAATTCCGTTAAGGAAGGCAACATCAAGGTCGAAGAAATTGATGAAAAAATAATTGAAGCAAATTTATATACGGCACACCTGCCCCAAGCGGAACCAGACTTGATACTTAGGACGTCTGGTGAAAAACGATTGAGCGGATTTTTGTTGTGGCAGAGCGCTTACAGCGAACTAGTTTTTGTAGATATATTTTGGCCTGAATTCAGAAAAATTGACTTAATGCGAGCGATTAGAACATTTCAAAAAAGAGCTAGAAGATACGGAAAGTAAATTTAAGTATATTACTTTATTTCAATATTATGAGATTATGCCACAACATGGTGATTATGATAAACAAACTAACCAAATTTACTGCGGATACTGGATGAGTATCGAAGAATGGCAAGAAATACACAAGTATACTCCTAATTTAGAAGGACTAGAAAAAAATAGTCAAGTCACAGATGAGCAGTATTGACCTCTGTTGAGTTCTGCAAAATGGTCTACTGTATACCCAAGAACATATTTTTATAATTGTTAAATTTATTCAAGGCAATGTATGATGAAATTTCTGCAGGAGCTGTTTTATACTTAAATGACGAAGGGCCAGAGATAAAGTACTTGATACTCAATTATAGTTATGGTCATTGGGATTTTCCAAAAGGAAATATTGAAGAAGGAGAAACCGAACTTGATACGGTTTTTAGAGAAATAGCTGAAGAAACAGGAATTACGGATATTCAAATTATTCAAGGATTTCGACAACAAATTTCATACAAGTATAGAAAAAAGTCTAAGTTGGTAAATAAGGCTGTAATTTATTATTTGGCAGAAACAAAATCAAAACAAGTCGTTTTGTCATTTGAACATAATAATTTTGGATGGTATACCTTTGACCAGGCTTTGGTAAAACTTTCATTCGAAAATAGCAAAAAGGTATTACGAAGTGCTAATCAAGTACTTTTGTAGATAAAAAGTTACGATAAACTGTGGTGGTGGCTGTTCCTGCTGCTGCTGTTGTCAGGTTGTGCATAAAAAAAACCTAGATTGTAGTCATCAAAGTCTAACAAGAACGAATTGAAATTTTGTATTGGAACTATCGGAATATCATCAATGTATTGAAACTCACATGGAAGAAACGTTACTATTATTGGATACATCCTTTTTATCCCCGAAGGTAGTTTTTTATCACAAAGTAAAATACTGCGTTCCTTTTGCTTCTTAACTATACCCTGTAAAGCAGAAAAGGATGTATACTTCCAATGTTTGCAATCAACGATCATGGCGGTCTTTGACCGTACTCCTAGGATGTCAATTTGTCTAGTAGGGTTCTTTATCCTATAGTTAACGTATACACAATAATCATGGAACTTTAAGATTTTGGATGAAAATATTTCAAAATCCCTCCAGTTTAATAGCTTGCAAACCTCCAACACATCTGCACCGCATTCTACTGCAGCAAGACCGAGAGAAATCTTGTTGGAAGAAGTGTTTTCAATAAGACTCTCTTTGAGAGTTATTCCCTTGGATAAGAAAAATGAAAGTGTTTGGGGGGACGTACTCTCTTCAATTATAATTCCTCCTGACGACAAACTTATTCTACTTAGCAGTTTAACCAAGTAATTTGGATTGTTTATCAAATGTTACAAAAAATGGTTGTTAAGTTACTATGACTGTTCCGACCATGGCAGGATGCAAGGTACAAAAGTAGGGGTATTCTCCTGGAGTATTAAAAGTGTGTTCGAATGTTTTTCCTTGGCTACTTAACGCGGTTGGGCTGGCCAAGCCAGAATCAAATGCTTTACCAGCATCCGCTGCCCCAGCACTACCAGAAGTTACGGTATGAAAAGTAAAATCATCATTTGTCCATACCACAGTTTGGTTGATGCTGGCTTCAATAGGGTTAGGTGAATAGGCTGTATCAGTAAGTGAAGAAGCGCCATAAACTATAGATGCTTGTACTTTATCTCCTTGGGCAAAAACACTGTTGTATTTGCATGTTCCAATTAAGACAAAACTAAGGATTGCTATGAAGATGGCAGCAAAATAAACTATTTCTTTAACCATATTCTCTAGCATTGAATTGAATAAGCAGTAATAAATATCATTTTCAAAGGTTTACCCTTTTAAAATGTATTTGTATTTGAAATACATAACTGAAAATTTTGCCAAAGGGCTCAAAGTTAAAAGTTTGGTAATAACTTTATGCGTGATAAGTACGTATGTACCAAAAGAAAAATGACTAATTGTTCAAATATAAGTTAAACGCTTTTTGCGTTGCCTTCATGTATTTCTGAAAAACACTTGTAGTTGGAAAGGAACAATCACAACAGAACTGGATAGTATGTCAAATATTCAAAGAATTAAGGTCGATTTAACATAATTAGAAAAAAAAGGAATTTAAGTTACGATTACTTTGCCGGTCATTGCAGGATGCAATGTACAGTGATAATCTATTTCGCCTGCTGTATCAAAAGTGTGTTCGAATGTTTTTCCTTTGCTTGTAAGGGCTGTCGGACCAGCTAAGCCAGAGTCAAACAGTTTTCCAGCATCAGCAGCGCCAATTAATCCGGATGTGACTGTATGAAATGCAGTATCATCATTTGTCCATACCACAGTCTGACCAACTTTTACCTCGATTGGGTTTGGACTTACTGCAGTATCAGTAAGGGTAGAAGCCCCAGGTACTATAGATGCTTGTACTTTGTCTCCTTGAGCAAAAGCAATATTGTCTGTGCTTGCTCCAATTGCTATCACACTAAGAATTGCAAGTAGACTCGCTGTAAGATAAATTGTTTTACTTACCATGCTTATCAAATAAACATTAATTTTCACGGTAATAAATA
The DNA here is from genome assembly GCA_013114705.1 of Candidatus Nitrosocosmicus sp. Taxonomy (GTDB): domain Archaea; phylum Thermoproteota; class Nitrososphaeria; order Nitrososphaerales; family Nitrososphaeraceae; genus Nitrosocosmicus. Next base: position 8,906 of record QCWC01000067.1, read on the forward strand.
TCATAAGATTTTGCTCTAATATAGTAATAGATTTGTGTGATATGTTAAATATTTTTATTCAATGGCCAAGCAGTAGTTACAAAGAATTGAAGTGAATGACCTGATCTCTTTGGTGTGGACAACGACAAGTATCCCAATCACAGAAGATGAAAAAAAATTAATATATAGTTTAATTAACAACGAACAAAAGAATCCTCATCTAAAGTACGAAAAATTAAAAAAAAGATTCTTTAGTATTTTTGAAAAAAGGAAGCATCAGAGAAAAGATCCTAACCAATCGTACGATTTTACAAGTTTGTTAGAAAAGGGATTGATTGAATCGGGAAATTCTCCTTTTCCAACAGCCGAAAATACTATTGCGGATGAAAGGCAAAGTCCTTTAAATAATACTTACAAGCTGACCAGCATTGGCTTGATACATATTTTCAACAATAAATTCATTTATTCTCCAAGTCTACTCGTGAAATATCATGATTCACTAGTATTGAAAGACTTGCTTTACAAGTATTTTGAACTCAAGACAATAGCGTCGTCTTCGGCAAAATTTTTTGTATTAATAACGGACTATCTGTCTGATGTTTCAAGCTACTTACTCGGGTATCAGCGTAATTCTTCTGGCCAATTAACTTTGGAAGTCGAGCGAGAATTAGAGAACCATTTGAATTTGTGTGCGTTAAGTTTGGGATTTAAAGTGGCAATTCTATTTAAAGAATCTAATTTGATATCCGCTTCTCTTAAAGGAGATAGCGAAAAAGCAATAATAGCACTACAACAGATTGAGACTACCATGAAGAGAATCTTATCAAAAGATTCAATGTTCCAAAATCTAGTGTCAGAGGTTTCAAGCGAGCTCAGTATCGCCCGAGAAGAGATGTTAAACCTTAGTTGATCGATTTTAGACTTTAGACTAAAATTGTTCAAGGAGATCAAGTCTGTTAGATATCAAATCGGTCAAAAAATCCCGAGTTATCGATAAAAACAAAATATAATAAGTATCTTGTGCGTCAAATTAATCTAGCGATGTCAAAAACATGTCTCAGATGCAATAAAGAATTTGATGAAAATAATATAGAAGATCCCGCATCTCAAAAATACCCCTCTTGTCCAGATTGTTGGAAGGAATGGACTACCTATGCGGTAATGGTGATGAATGAAATGAGACTTGATATGTCTCTGCTCGAGCATAGGAAAGCACTCAGAAAATATGAAAAAGGATTTTTTGAAAAAACTATAGGTGAAATAGAAAAGAATCCGGAGGAAAAGCAGCAATAAAAATAATGTTCTTTACTTGTTTCCTTTTCATATGAGTAAATCTGAAGGAATTACCTTTATTAAGAATCGTGGATTGGGCATATTTAGTGTCATCTCAAAAAAGCAGTAGAATAGTTTTTTCCGTTTCTTTTCTGGAAATGAAATCAATATTTTAGATATAGACTCTACAAAGTCTGACTTGAAATCGTCTAGTAGAGAGGGATTCAATGAAATTTCAATAAGGTATTGATAGAATATGGAGTTGATTTGGTCGGTCCTCATTTCA
>QCWC01000068.1 GCA_013114705.1 Candidatus Nitrosocosmicus sp.
ATACTCGAGTCATTCATATTGTAAAAACAATAATTTAATATATAACTTATTAATATAAGCAGGTTTAGAAACCACGCGAATAGATAGTTAGTTGGTTGGTAAGCAGGATAGAAGGCATAAAATACATTAACAGTCAGTTCTTTCAATAGTTTGAGTGAGTAAATGAATAATGAAAACATGTAAACTGTGTAATAAGACAAAATTTTATTCTATGAATTATTTATTCTCAGATACTATATGTAATGAATGTTACCTAATCCTAAAGGAAAAATCCAACTAAAAAGATAACTTTTTGAGAAGAAATATTATTCGACGACAGCGCCGCATTTGTTACAAAATTTTGAAGAATGTTTTATCGAATTACCACAATTAATACAGTATTTTTTTTCAACAGGATTTGAGGATATACTTTCTTTAGAGGTATCCTTTGTACTATAAAAATCAGCTATGGCTCCTGTAGGTTTAAAAGATTCATCTATATCGGGAAGATAATTGGACGGAGGAGTTGAAGTGTTTGTTTTTGAATCAGGTTTATCTTCTATATATGTGAGTAAACGAGGAGTTGAAGTGTTTGTTTTTGAATTTTTTACACTTTCGCCCAACCATAACGCAAATTTTTTTAGAGTCATCTCAGGTGTAGAAAAAGTTAGTGAATGGGTGGACATATAGTCCTCGGTTGCCAATCGCCCATTAAAGATTTTCATAATACATACTGAAGGATTGTGTCTTTTAATTATTGTGAATTACCGCATTTGTTACAAAATTTAGCTTGTTTTGGAATTGAGGCGTTACAAACAATACAATTTTTTTTTGCGTCTTTTGTATTTGTGTTTGAACGGTCTTGCTTGGTTATTATTATATCCACGGGTTTGAAAGTAGGGGCTTCCTGAGGCAATGGTAGATCATATTCTTCATTTAATGATGGCGAAGGTGATGGTGATGTTGTAGAAGGTGAAGGTGAAGGTGAAGTAGGACCTACGTTACCACCAGTTGAAATAAAGCCATCCATACCAAAACCACCACCGGTGCTTCCACCTATATTACCCGAAGGCATAGTTTGTGATGCAGATCTATCATTTTTGCCTTTAGCAGAAATATTCTTATCCATGGCTGATTTTAGTTCAAGAATAACACGACAGGATAAAAAATTTAAGGCAGAGGAAGATACAAGAAATTCACCCATCCTCGAAAAATACTCGTTATTATCCATTTTTCCTTGTTTAAACAATTGAGTTGAATCAAAAAACGATTCATAATTATTTTGAGTATCATTAACCAATTGTTTTAGTTTCTCTATAAGGCCACCAAGAGTATCCACCCCAAAGGACATGACTTGCAAATGAATAAAAACAAATTTAAATTTATGGAATTATTGGTATTATAGATAAATATTTGATAAAGTCTCATTCAATGCTCCTGCTGCAGCTGCTGCTGAACATTCCTCAAAGAACTTTTAGGTGAAATAATTGTGAAATTTTTAGAAGGTAATACAGATTTTGGAATAAATCCAGTGGATAGCAAATATAAAGTACTTTCTGGTAAGAATTTTTTTGTTTTATGGTCTAGTTTGGGAATAGGTCTACTAGTGATTTCCGCAGGCTCATTCGTTTCCTCGTCAAATATAACAGAAGCAATAATAGCCATAATTGCTGGTTCGATAGTTGGATCTATTTTGCTGGCATTAGCGGGCAAGATAGGCAGCGATCATTCGGTCCCGTCGATAGTAAGTATGAGACCTGCGTTTGGTTTGCATGGTTCATATTTGCTCACAGTTCTTAATATCTTTCAATTAATAGGTTGGTCCACTTTTGAAATAACCATTTTATCAAAGGCCGCAAATATATTTAGCAATGGATATGTTGATTTTTACATATGGTCTATTGTTTTTGGAGCAGTAATCGTACTTTTTTGTATATTAGGACCATTAAAAATTGTAAAGCAATGGCTTAGCAAATTTGCAGTATGGGTGGTATATGGTTCAACTATAGTCCTGCTAATAAGTATAATATTATCCACGAGCGGGGGTGTTGGATCAGAAGGTGTAATAGATTCTAACTCAACCGTATCGACTACTACTGCAAATGCTGCTAGTGCTGCTTCTACTTCTTTTGATTTTAGTTTCTTTAATTCCTTAGATTTGGTAATTGCCATGCCTTTATCATGGTTGCCTTTGGTGGCTGATTATAACAGATTTGCAAAAAAGAGCAAAAATGCATTTTATGGAACATTTTTAGGTTTTACAATCACAAATTGTCTTTTTTATATAATTGGATTCTTGTTGGGTATTAGTGACATATTTGCAATACTAGTCGCTATTCAAACATTCTTTTATGGATTCTTTTTGTTGGTATTAATCGTCGATGAAGTCGACAACGTTTTTGCAAATATTTTCTCATCTGCAATGTCATTTAAGAATATCCATAACAAGATAAACTACAAGTATCTCGTTATTTTTTTTACGGCATTAGGAGTTTTATTGGCGAATTTAATTCCAATTCAACAATACGAGAATTTCTTATTGATAATAGGCGCTCTATTTGCACCACTATTTGCCATAGTTCTGACCGATTACTATATTATAAGAAGGGGAGGACGACGGATAACAATTGAAAACTTTTATGAAAAAACCAATCGAGTCAAGATATCATCATTTCTTGCATTTGTTGTCGGAAGTATCACTTATTTCATTCTATCCCCAATATCAGGGTTACACGTAACCGATTTGGGTTTAAGCATAGGTTCAACCATTCCAAGCATGGCAATTTCAATTCTAGTCTTCTTAGTAATAGAACTTTTAATAAAAAAAGTTAAATTGAAAAATGAAGAGTATTCATCAGACAAGAAAATTGAGTGAAAGGTTGATGTAAAATGTCGTTGACAAAGAAAAAAATAGTAATTTTAGGGGCAGGCTATGCAGGCATATTTCTTAGCACAAACCTTTCATCAAAATTAGATAAGAATTCGACTGAAATAATACTAATAGATAGAAATAATTATCACCAATTAATGCAAGAAATACACCTGGTAGCTTCGGGTTATAGAACTGCAGAACAATTGAAAATCCCTATTTCATCTTTGATACAGGGCAAAAATATTAGATTTATTCAAGATGACATAGAAAAAATAGTACCTGATAAGAGTACCATATTCTTAAAATCAGGAGAAATAAAATATGATGAACTAATTGTTTGCTTAGGATCATCAACCAAATATTTTAACATTCCAGGTGCTGACACATATACTCTCCCTATAAGATCGATATATGACGCCTCAATTATTCACGATCATATTTTACGAATAATTGATGAAGCTGCAAACAAGAAACATAATATAGTAATAGTAGGGGCAGGTGCAACTGGGATAAGTCTTGGAAGCGCTTTGGCAGAAACAATAAACGCCTCACCTAACAAAAGCAACATCAAGATAAACATAATTGAAGCAACATCAACAATTTTGCCTGGATGGGATATCAGAGTTAAAAACAAAACAGAAGAAATTCTCAAAGAAAAGGGAATAAGGATTTTTCACAACTCTCTAGTAGAAAGGGTGGACCAAAAGACTCTATTTTTGAAGGATGGATTGGAGATTAATTCATCGCTAATAATATGGACTGCCGGAGTAAGAGGCTACAATATAGACATTGAACCAAACATTGACAAGACCAACGATGGTAGAATCATTGTAAATGAATATTGTCAAACAAATCAGTACAAGAATATTTATTCCATAGGAGATTTGGCTGCGATGAAAAATTCCAAAGGGAAATTATATCCACCGCTGGCACAAATAGCTGTAAGACAAGCACGATATCTAGCAGACAATATTGCAGAACGCTATATTGAAGGAACTAATCCGAAAGAAAAATTTGATTATGAAATTAAAGCGCAAATAATATCCGTAGGAAGCGATGAATATGTTGGTTTGTTAAATAATTATTTAGTAAGTGGAGATTTGGCAAAAATGATTGATGAATTTACAAAACAGACCTATATGAAATCACTAAAGAGCGGAGGAAAGAATATTTCCGTTAATTTATACGAAAATGACTTTTTCTCACAGGTTATGGCGGGTATAACCTTTGCAGGATTTACTTTCTTTAAAGGATTAGAAAAGCTGGCATAGTAGTTGCAGCGTATTGCATATGAAAAATAAATTAGCTATCCTGCAATAATGTATAGTACTTGTTATGGAACTAGATAAAAGAACACTCCTTCGTATAGAAACCCTACAAGTTTCTCAATTATTTGGCAAAAACTTATTGTATCTTTAAGAGGGATTTATTTCTATATATAGAAATAAAAAATAAGGTTATGAAACATATCTTTCATTTGTTCCTATTATTTTTCAAATAAATTAAATCAGCGATGAGTATGTTCATGTCTGTGTTCATCAGTGTGCATATGAGGATGAGAGTGAGAAATACTACCATGACTATGAGAATGATAGATCTTTTTAAATAGGGCGTAAAGGGCAGTTATACCAAAAGCTAGTGTAATGAACATAACTATTGTTGGACCTGATGAAGAATCCAAAAAGAAACTTGCATACATTCCTGAAAAAGAAGCTACACAGCCGATTATTATGGATAAGAATACTACATTTGAAAAGTTATTAGAAAGCATGCGTGCAGAAATTGCCGGTCCAACTATTACCGATGCTAATAATGTTACACCTATTGATGACATTGAGACTATTATGATTGTTGCCAAGACAAATGAAAATAGCAATTCTATATGTGAAGTTTTAATTCCGCTAATTTTAGCACTTTCATTATCAAAAAAGGAAAAAACTAATCGTTTATGAAGAAAGAAGAAAAAGGCTGCCGAAAGAATGGTAACTGAAACAATAACGTATAGATCTTGTTCGGTAATAGCCAGAATATTTCCAAATAATAACGATTCAAAATTCCTTGTGTATCTATCTGTCATGCTTACTAGTAACACTCCAAATGCAAAAATGGCTGTTGTGACCAAGCCTATCGCGGCATCGGGTTTAATCTTATTTCTCCTGCTAATTTCATAAATAACGAATGATGCAAGATAACTCCAAATAATAGCACCAATATAGTAGTTCATTCCAACTATGTTTCCTACTATAGCTCCGCCAAATGCAGCATGAGAAAGACCATGACCTACATAACTTAAACCTCTAAGAATAATATACACTCCTGCCAGCCCGCAGATACCACCAAGTAAAACAGATACTAATATGCCTTTAATAAAAAACTCATATTGAAAGGGTAATAGAAAATCAATCATATGGGTTATCTTGTTATTGTTATTGTTATTTTTATTTGGGCCTATAGTCCGCCAGTCCGTATGTTTTTAAAAGATTATCTTCCTTAAGAACATCCTGTGGAGGGCCTTCGGCTATAACATATTTATTAAAGCATACTACCCAAGGAGAACGATTTGCTATATGTGTTATATCATGGGTGGTCAAAATAACCGTCATACCGTTGCTGTTGAGATTCTTTAAAATATCAAAGATCTTTTCTCTTGATACGTAGTCTAGTCCCGTTGTTGGTTCATCTAAAATAAGGACATCAGGGTTTCTGATCAAAGCTCTACCTAAAAATACGCGTTGTTGTTCACCGCCAGATAGAGCTCTAATGTGTCGTTTTTCGTAACCTGCTAAACCCAATATTTTTAGCACATCTTTGATTTGGTTTTTTAATTTCTTGTCAATCCATGGGAGGTAACTCTTGTACTTCCATGATCCCATAGCAATAACTTCTTGAACAGAAACTGGAAAATTCCAATCAATTGTCTCTATTTGAGGAACGTAACCAATTGAGGGATAGTAAAAAATGGAATCGCTATCATTATTACAAATATATTCGATATCTCCGTTCCATGGCTCATAGATTCCGCACAATAATTTTAACAGAGTGGTTTTTCCAGAGCCACTTGGACCCACTATAGACATGAATCGGCCCTTTGGAATAGTCAAATTGACCCCTTCTATAACAAAATCATGATAGGTAAATCCATAAGATAGACCTGTAATTTTCAGATATTCGAAGGAGCCCATCCTAAATGTATTAGATATGTAGCTTATTAATATTTAAAAAAGCTAGGTTAAGGTGCGTGGGTGTAGGTGTTTGCTGGATTCACATTAGATAAGCTACTAACATTTCCCCCCAATGGGACTATCATGTTTTTCATATTCTCAAGCATCATTCCAACATATGTATGATTAGGAGCTGTCAGGTTTCCCGGTAATGCATCATCACTAAGAGTTTGTACTATTTCTATACCGGCCTCATTGGCTATTTGATCTGTTATTCGGTTGGAAAAGACTTCGGATGTAAATATAGCCGAAACATTTTCTGCTTTTATCTGGTCTATCAATTTTGCAATATCAAGTGGCGAGGGTTCCGAAAAGTCCGACGGTTGTACTGCCCCTATCACAGTCATGTTATATCTAGGAGCAAAGTATGCCCAAGAATCATGATAGGTAATTAATTTTCTTTTTTCAGGGGGTATGCTCTGGGTAGCTTCTTTTATTCCCTCATCCAACTGTTTTAGCAAGGCAACATATTTGTCAGTATTCTCTGTATAGTATGCGGTGTTATTGGGATCCATTTCAACCAGTTTATCTTTGGTTAGATTGGCAAATTTCATGGCATATGAGGGATTAAGCCACAAGTGTGGATTAGGATGACCCTGTTCTTCAGGGAAGCTAAAGTCAAACACCCATTCAGTGGGATTAACAGCATTATCTCCAAGTTTGAGTAATTGAATATTTGGATTGGTGTTCAAAGATGTATTTACGATTCGTTCCATGGGATCCTCGAGGTAAAGACCATTTATTATCACAAGATCTGCTTTACCTAATTTCACAATATCGGAGGGCACTGGCTCATAAGTATGTGAATTCACGCCTTCGGGGACTAGACCTGTAAGATTTATCTTGTCACCGCCTATATTTTTGACTATATTAGTAATAGGAGAGACCGAAGTAACTACATTTAACGTTTTGTTGAGTGCAAAAGAGCTTTGACTTGACTCGAAATTTGTAGATAAAAGTAATAAAATAGATAACACTATTGCGAACCTTATACAGCAAAGTGTTGACTTTGAACTAATATCGAATAAAGATTTTAGCATCCAGTTTTATTATTCGTAATTTTATTAATTTTTTTAACGGGAGATTTGCGGTTTTGTAGGATAAAAAACAATATATATTATGAAAAAGAAAGAATTTAGATTTTTCGAATCCCACTGAATGAAACATTTAATACGTTTTTTCTGACAATTCCAACAATAGAATAAATCAAATCTCTAATATCATAAACAAATGAACCAAGCAGTCTTATTAACAGGCCATTATTATCGGGTAGTTTAGTACAGCCACCAATTACATTTTTTGTTCCTAAAATGGTTTCCAATATTTCATTTTGTATGAGGTTTATTTTATCTCCTGGAGTTAAGATATAAATATTTCCCAAAATATCATAATTATTTAACACACCAAAGGATTTGACATTTTCTTTCTTGGGTTCTATTTTTGCTATATCAATCAATCTTAGCTTGTCATTCTGGTTTACTGATTTAACTTTCATATAACAAATGTCATATTCAAATGATTCGTTGCTTGCTACTCTACCCGGGGTTAAGATCTCAGAGTACACACAAGTCGCTTCATCATGAACTTTAATGTTTGAAACCTGGTAGAATCTGGAGTCTCTATAGGGTATTATCTGATCGGGAATATATTCTAGGTAACAGTTCTTATCAACATCTAAATTTATGATTTGGGTTCCGAAATTTTTGTTCATTCTATAAATTCTGGTTGCACTCTGTGTAGTAACATGAGCTATGGCCGAATTTGTAAGTGCGATATCCATTCTAAACCTATCACCTTGTAAGATGCCCCCAGACGGAGATATTATATAGACGTAGGCCATTTCAGGACAAGTTTCCTCAAGATACATTGCCCGTTTTATACAAAGTGGAACCTTATAGTGTTGGTACTTTATTGATGTCCTATGAACAATGGGATCCTTTTCTAACTTTAGTTGCAGAATACCTAATTTACCGGCTTTTCCTACCCCCATCTGCTCTAAAGCACTATCATAATTTAATACCTCAACAGGGATTTTGTCGGGAGTACAATAAGAAAGATTATACACACTCATAAAATCACAAAAAGATTTTAATTGGCGGCAACTGACTTTGGTGGTGCATCAAACAACACATCTTTTACTATTTGTTCAGCAACCTTTTTCACACCTTGACCAGTTTTACTATTAACAAAAACATATGGTTTATCTTTTCGAACCACCTTCGCATCTCGTTCCATGATGCTCAAGTCAGCGCCGATAAAGGAAGCAATATCAATTTTGTTAATTACTAACAGATCAGATGTTTCTATTCCAAGACCACGTTTTCTAGGATATTTATCACCTCCAGAAACATCGATGATATAGATAAAATAATCAGCAAGTGCTGGACTAAAAGTGGTAGTTATATTATCACCACCGCTCTCAATTATTATTAAATCAAGATTTGGATGTTTGGCTTCCATTTCTTCGACTACAGAAATGTTAATTGATGGATCTTCTCTTACTGCTGTATGAGGACAACCCCCCGTTGCTATTCCAATCACAAGATCTTCAGGCATTAGTCCTCTTTCGGTGGCAAGATTTTTTCTCATCCTGTCGGCATCTTCCCGAGAGACTACATCATTAGAAATGATTCCAACATCATATCCTTCTTTCTTTAAAATAGGAACCAATTGTTCAATTAACATTGTTTTTCCTGAGCCAACAGGTCCCCCTATGCCAATTCTGGGAATTCTTGCAAGTGCCACAAAAGATAAAATGAAAAAATTAAGTTATAAACATTTTTGAATCCATCTGCTCATGATGCATTTGGATTATGTCCAGCTGAGGAATAAATTGCCACATTTCATCGGCAGGTTGTTTGATATTTTTTAATACCGTAGATAACATCACCGGCTTTAATTCATTTATCATCATTTGTCCTTCAAAATGCTGAAGAATGCCCAATCGAAGTGCCGCCCCGATAACACTAACTACAAAACCGTATAATAGCATCAAACCCGACCTCTCCTTTGTTAAATTCATAGAATTACATCCTATTGCGTATGACACGGGAAAAACACCCTTTGCGAGGCCATCTTTTATGCTCTTTGAATAAAAAGTCAGATTTTCATTTTCTCTAACAAAAGTAGAAACACACCTAAGGAATTGAATGCCTGACCTAGTTGAGGCAGAGCGGGTTTCATCTACCAATCTCATAAAGTAATATGTATTATCCAAATCTAAAAGGGAAGCAAAATCCTTCTTTTGTAGACAATCGTATACATTTCCTATGACGCAACAATCGGTGGGTCCAATCTGTTGGACAAGGTAGGCATTTATAAAATCTAAAATTTCACCATATGATAGTTTTCTATTTTTATTATAAAAAAGGTGTTCCAATCCGTTTGAGGTGGTGTATAATCCAGTTGGAAAAAAGGAATCAGATAATTGTAAAAAACTCAGATCTTCAATAGATATGGAAGTATGAGATACATTGTTATTCTCAGTGTGCATGAATATCAAATCCTTGATCAGGTTCAAAAATAAGGGTTTCGGCTCGAATATCTACATAGTCTTTTAGACCAGATAGAAGCCTTAAGAACAGATTTATCTCATCTGGAGCCTGAATAGGAAATATAATATCAGTGCCACTGATCTTCAGCGGTCTATGCAAGTTTCCAATGGTGTGACCTACTTTTATTGCGACATTTGTAAATTCGTGGTTATGGTCATGATGGTCGTGGTTATGGTCATGATGGTCGTGGTTATGATCACTTTTGCTGCCGTCGCCATCATCCCTATGATGGTGAATATTTTTTTTGATATTCAAAACAGCCACAAGCTCTGGAGATAATTTTATGATTATCATTTTAGTATCGTCTAAATATGCTACATCACCATCCCTCAAATGAGTCCTAGAAGGCAAAATAAATCCTACATCAGTTTTTTTATCTGAAACTTTTCTCATCCTAACTTTCTCAGTTTCGGATCTCTGAATTGTTATGGTTTCAAGAGAATTTTTATTTAATGACTCTTTGTACTTTTGATTCAAGTCTGGATTATTTTTGATATTTCCTAAGATGGTTGTAACGGTTAACATCAGATACCATATAGAGTTCAATCTTACCCATAAAAACAATTTTAGATTTTAATCGGTTTACGTAGAATCAATAATCTTGTAGATGAATGTTATGTCTGATGCTAATTATCTTGAGAAACCGTCGTGTTTGTGTCTCTCACTTTTTTCACAGCATTTATCATATTCTGCAAATTTTCAGTATAATCATATTTG